>JBGTXC010000129.1:0-7822 GCA_041937835.1 Alteromonadaceae bacterium
ATATTTTTATTTACCACATAGAGATGAACCTCGGGGTATAGGAGGTATTTTCTTTGATTATAAAATGGATGATTGGAAAAAAGATTTCTCGTTTATTAAGGATGTAGGAAACACTTTTGCGTATATAGTAAGAACAATTACAAAAGAGAAAATGTTTAAAAAATGGACAAAAAAAGAAAAAGAAATTCAATTACTAAAACGAGGAAGATATGTTGAATTTAATTTATTGTATGATCGTGGAACAAAATTTGGATTAAATAGCGGTGGTAATCCTGAAGCAATTTTAATGTCTATGCCTCCATCAGCAAAATGGAAATAATATATGGATAAAGAACCAATTACATTCCAAGGACTTGAAAAATTAAAAAAAGAATTGAAAGAATTAAAAAATGTTAAACGACCAAAAATAATTGAAGCAATCGCCGAAGCTAGAGGACACGGTGATTTAAAAGAAAACGCGGAATATCACGCCGCGCGCGAACAGCAGGGCTTTTGTGAAGGCCGTATTCAAGAGATTGAAGCGAAACTGTCAAACGCTCAAATCATCGATGTCACTAAGATGCCAAACAATGGCAAAGTGATTTTTGGCGCAACTGTGACTATTGTAAATGTAGACACAGACGAGGAAGTAACTTACAAAATCGTGGGCGACGATGAGGCAGACATCAAAGCCAATTTGATTTCTGTAAACTCGCCGATTGCACGAGGAATAATAGGTAAAGAGCTGGATGACGCCGTACACATTACGACACCAAACGGTGAAGTAGAGTACGAAATCATTGAAGTACAATACCTGTGATACCATTTTAAATGGTAAGAAAGCTCGGCTGTGCCGGGCTTTTTTTTTAATTAAAATAATAGGCTTAAAAGCACTATGAAAGCACCTCAGACTGCCCTAATTGCGCTCTTGTGTGGCGCAAGTTCAAGCTACAGTTTTGCAAGTAGCTGTGATGCCTTATTCCAACAACAAGCCTGGCAAGCTGCCTACACAGCCTGCCAAGGAGAGGCGCAAGAAGGGAGCGCACAAGCCCAGTACCGCTTAGCTAATTTATACGCAGCAGGCAAAGGCACAGCGCAAGATAAAGCCCGTGCAGTGGAGCTGTTAACGCTTGCGGCCGCAAAAGGGCATACAGATGCGAGCTTTAGCCTTGCTGTGGCTTATGAGCAAGGGATCGGTGTCAGTAAAGATGCCGAAAGTGCGTTTAGGTGGTATCAAGCTGCAAATAACACCCACGCCATTGCTAATCGCAAAATTGCGGAATTTTATGAGCAAGGCAAAGGGGCAGAAGAGAGCGCTAAAAAAGCTTTTGAGGCGTATTTAAAAGGCGCCAAGATGGGCGATGGCATTGCCCAGCTCAAAGTGGGTGCTGCCTATTTGCAAGATACTGTGGTTGCTAAAGACTCAGCCCAAGGGATCGCCTGGCTTGAAAAAGCCGCGGCGCAAAATGTGGCAGAAGCACAATTTGCGCTAGGCACCTTGCTTTGGCAACAATCGCCAGAGCGCGCTTTGGCGTATTACGAGCAAGCCACGGAAAACGGCAACACCTACGCCATGCATAATTTAGCGTCGATTTATTTAAAAGGTGAAAAGCTGCCCCAAGACCTGGAAAAAGCCCGCTATTATGCACAAATGAGCATCGCCCATGGGCAACTGGCGTCTAACTCAGTGCTTGAAGCATTAAAACAAATGACGCAAAGTGCGCCAGAGCAAACAAGCCTTGCTGAAGCTAATATAACCGCGCAAAGCACATCTGAGTCAAACACCTTAACACCGAGTGATGATGCGTCCTTGGAGGCGGACAACTCTTCGTTTAGTGAGCCTGCCCACATGCAAAACGGCTTTTATGTGCAGCTAGCGGCTATTTATACTCAGCATGGTGTAGATACGTTTTTAGCTAAACATAAGTTAGCGGCATCCGAAGTAAGCATTATTGAATTGGATGGGCGTTTTTATGTGTTAAGCCAACACGCTGAATCTTGGCAGGCAGCCAGTGATTTATTGGCTAAGCTCAGCCAGCAATTAAGTGGGGAGGCGGTGTGGATCCGAAACGCTGCGGATTTTTTATAACGTAAATCAAATAAAAAAGGAGCCAAGCGGCTCCTTTTTTGGTGCTAAGTCAAAATTTAATTTTGTGTTTGCGGCGACTCTGTTGTCACAGGTGCGCCAGTCACTTTAGTGGCTTTACGACGCTTGAAAATCCCTTTGAGGTCTTCCAGTGCCACGTACTGGCAAGGAATAAGTAACAAAGTAATTACTGTGGCAAACAGAACACCAAAGGCCAGTGAAATTGCCATTGGGATCACGATTTGTGCCTGTAGGCTGGTTTCCATCAAGATAGGAACTAGACCAATAAAGGTGGTCACTGACGTCAGTAAGATGGCGCGGAAACGCTTACAACCGGCATCTACAACGGCACGTTTTAAGGTCACACCTTCTTTACGCGCTTTGTTGACAAAATCCACCATAACGAGTGAGTCGTTCACTACCACACCGGCCACAGCCATGATGCCGAAGATAGATAGACCACTGAAGTCATAACCCAGTAGCATGTGGCCGAAGATGGCACCAATCACACCAAATGGGATCACGCTCATGATGATCATCGGCTGCGAGTACGAGCGAAGTGGAATCGCCAGTAGGGCAAAGATGATCAATAAGCTGATGACTAAGTCACGCATTTGGTTAGCCACTTCGTCCATTTCTTCTTGGATACGACCCGCTAGGCTACTTTTCACGCTTGGATACGCTTTAAGTAGGCTAGGTAGGTAGTTATCACGCACGTCTTGGGCAATCTTAAACGGCTCCGCTTGGCTGGTATCGACCGACGCCCACACATTCAGGGTACGGTTACCATTTTCACGGCGGATTCGGCTTACACCATCCGTGAGGTTGATTTCTGCCACTTCTGAAAGTAGCACCTCACCGCCTGCTGGCGTGATAATGCGAACATCATCGATTTCACTGATGGTAGAGCGATTTTCCACAGGGTAGCGGATCATCACTTTGATTTCTTCACCATCACGTAAAATACGCTGTGCTTCTAAACCGTAGTAGCTAAAGCTTACCTGCGAGGCCACATCGGCTAAGGTTAAGCCAAGGCTGTAGGCTAACGGTTTAAGCTCAAGGCGGACTTCATCTGTGGCAGTTTGCATTGAGTCATTCACATCACCCACACCCTCAATGGTGTTTAAGTGTGCTTTTAATCGCTCACCTACTTCTTGTAGGGCTTTAGGATCTTTACCTTCAATGCGGAATGAGATGTCACCATCGTCACGGCCACCACCCATCAGCGAGTCGCGAATGGTAAGCTGCTTCACCCCAGGTAATGACGGTAATGCATTACGCCAGCGGTCGGCTAAAGCGAAGGTATCCATAGGGCGCAGTTCAGGGTCAACTAACACCACCATGATACGTGCTGCTGTGCGCCCGCGTAGGTACACAGAAATATCACGGATCATGCTTGTGCCGTATTCTGATTGAATCTCTGCATCCACTTTTTTCACTAAGGCTTCAAGCTTGAGTGCGGTTTCGAGTGTTTGCTTTTCAGATGTTGCTAGGTTCATCTCCACTGTAATTTCTGGGAAATCATGTGGGATTTTAGGGTTTGATACAAACTTCAATAATCCCCCGTTGAAAAGCCCCACAGTGATGAATATCAAAGCAAAGAAACCAGCAATTACGGCATAGCGATAGTGCACCGCTTTTTCAACAACACGGCGGTATTTGGTATCAACAAACTGCTTGAGCGCGCCGTCAAAGCGAGTACGCATTTTATAAAGCGGGTTGTTTGGGTTTGGCTCGCGCTTTTTAAGGTGAGCAAGGTGAGCAGGCAGGATCCACTTTGATTCAATCAAAGAGAAAATCAAACATAAGATCACCACGCCACCTATGGCTTTGGTAAACGCGGCACCTGGGCCATCCGCAAAGGTTGATGGTAAGAAAGCCGCAATGGTGGTTAAAACACCGAATGTGGCAGGGACGGCAACGCGTTTTACCCCTCGGATCACGTTATCAATTGAGTGGCCGTGCTTTTCAATTTCACTTGCGGCGGACTCACCCACAACAATGGCATCGTCCACCACGATCCCGAGCACCAGAATAAAGGCGAACAGGGAAATAACGTTGATGGTGATATCAATCGCGCCCACAGGCATGAATAAGAAGGCACCCATGAAAGACACAGGTAAGCCCATCATGACCCAAAACGCTAAGCGTAGCGGTAAGAAAAACGCCAGCATTAAGATAACCAGTACAGCACCAAAGGTCATGTTGTCGATCATCATGTCCAAACGACCATTGAGGTAGTATGTCATATCAACAATCGGCGTCATCACCACGCCTTGTGGCAAGGTGTTGTTCTTTTGTGCGATGTAAGCTTTTACTTTATCAGCAACTTGGGTGATGTCTTGGTCTTTTGACGCACGAATATCAAAGGATAAAGAGTCTTTACCATTGTACTTACTGTATTGGATGCCTTCGGCAAAGCCATCATCCACTGTAGCTACATCACCTAAACGAATTTGCGTGCCGTCTTCTAAAGTGATCAGTGGAATTTGCTCAAACTCATGGCCGCGGTACGCTTGGTTTTCCACACGCATGGAAATGTAACCGTTATCCGCTTTAATTTGACCTGCCGACATGTTGGCAGAAAAGCCACGCACCTTGTTGGCAATGTCGCGGAAGGTTAAACCGTATTCACGCAGTCTGTCTGGGGAGACTTCAATGCCCACTTCATAGGCTAAACCCCGGTTAAAGCGAACTATGTTCACCCCAGAGATGTTTTGTAGCTCATCTTGAATATCGGAGCCTAAGTCCCGTAACTCGCGCTTTGTGAGGTCGCCATATAAAGCCACATACATGACTTCTTGCTCAAATTTCTCACGCATGACGACAGGGCGCTCCATGCCGGCAGGGAAGGTTGAGATAGAGTCAATCTGCATTTTCACTTCATCGAGTACTTCTTGCGGCTCGTAGCCTTGCTCGACTTCAATCCAGGCTTGGGCAAAACCACGGTTGGAGTACGTGATCACACGTTTTAAGCCTTGTAAGCCTTCTAGGGCTTCTTCCACCTTAATGGTGATGCCTTCTTCCACTTCTTGTGGCGCGGCACCTGGATAGACGGCTTGAACGCTTAACCAGTTAATTTCAAACTGGGGGAACATCTGTTTACGGATGGTGAATGCGGTGAGCAAACCACCAAGTAGTATCAGTACCATCAGCAGGTTTGCTGCAACTGGGTTGCGCGCAAACCATGCGATGATCCCTCTGTCTGTGTGGATCATCCCTTACTCCTCCTTCATCGCGATTTGCGTTTCGCCATCTTCTTGGCTGGCTTTATCGGCTTCTTCATCGCTCGCTAGTTTTACCGCCATCCCTTCGGTTGGGTATTCAAGCGCAGAAACAATCACTTGATCCGTATCGCTTAGGCCGGCATCCGAAATCACCATGCCGTTTTGCTCTCGAATAGGATTGATGGTTTTAAAAGTTAAAGTGCGGTCTTCTGTCATCACCGCAATTTTACCGCGGCGCACTAAGTGCTGTGGCACTTGTACGGCGTTTTTCACCAAACGGCCTTCGATGGTGGCGTTAACATAGCTACCAAAACGCAGCGGTGCATGCTCGCTATTGAGTGCATAGGGGTCGCTTACTTCAGCAACTAGGTAAGTCATACGTGATTTACGGTCAATCACACCTTCAGTGCGCACAATGCGTGCTTGCCACTGGGTGTCTTGGCCTGCGTATTGCGCTTTTAGATTAACATTGGCACCGTTGCCTGCATTCACTAGGTATTGCAGCTCTTTATCTGCCACAGGAAGGCGTACTTCAGCTGTATCAACCCCGTTGACTGAGCCAAAGCTGCTGCCAGGGTTCACCACACTGCCTAAGCTTAATAAACGGCTTTCGATGATGGCATCATAAGGGGCGCGGATGTAAGTACGCTCTAAATTGCGTTTAGCGCGCTTTAATGAGGCTTCTGCTGCGCGGAATGAGGCTAACTTTTCAGCAAGCTGTGGCTTACGTAGGTAAAGTTCAGTAGGGATGAGTTCATCCGCATTTTGGCTAATGCGGTCCCACTCGGCCTTCGCTACTTTTGCTTGCGCTCGTTCAATTTCAAGGGCTGAACGCGCCTGAGCGAGGCGGGCCTCGGCTTCAGTGAGTGCCGCTTCGTAATCATTTGGGTCGATACGCGCTAGCACATCGCCTTTTTTTACAAATGCACCTTCTACAAAGGCATCACTCAATGACACCACTTGGCCAGAAACTTGAGCCACTAAGGCTGTGCTGTATTTGGGGCTTACTAAGCCGTAGGAATTCACGTCCAATGTGAGATCAGTAATGCTAGCAGGAACGACTTCAACTAATGGTGCCACATTTTCTTGTTCTTTCTTTTCGGGGGGCTTTTTCATTGCTGATAAGCCGATAGTCAGTGCGATGCCGCCTGCGAGAAGCGCAATGGGCAAAATAATCTGTTTTTTCGTTGCCACGGTGACTTTCCTTGGTTTGTAAAATTTTGACCCCTATAGATTAACCAATAAAGTGTGTAGAGACTGCGCCAAGTTGTAACAAACTATGTGGTTTTTACACATTTTACGGTGTTTTAACCTGATGTTTACAATTGGTGTGGGGAAAACATGACCTAAGGGCGTAAAATTGCCCGTATTTACTGAGTGTGAAGGCTGAGCAGGTAATTTTTATAAGTTACTAAAAATTATCAATTATTTTATTGTTAATAGGGTGTGACCTCGCTTTTTTAAAGAAAGTCCCCAAAAAGATATTAACCACCAAGCTGTGGTACACTTTAGCCATTAAATAGAGCGAGAAGTCCTATGCAGTGTCGGTTAGGGTGCGGCGCATGTTGTATTGCCCCAAGTATTAGTTCTACCATCCCTGGGATGCCTGAGGGAAAAGCCGCGGGTGAGCGCTGTGTGCAGCTAAATGATGAAAATCTCTGTAAATTGTTTGGCGACCCACGCCGCCCGGATGTGTGCAGTCAATTTTCACCAAGCGATGACGTGTGTGGCCGCACTGACCGCGAAGCCTTTTGGCTTATCACGCAACTCGAAAGTGCGACCTAAATCACTTTTTACATACCAGATGCTGGCGGGTAGGCGCTTAAAATAAAGTTCACTGTGTCGTTAATGCGTTTGGTGCGCTCTTGCGGTGTTAAACGTGCTTTTAAGCGGCTTTCTTTTGCACCACGCCACACCAGCTCGTTGGTTTTGTTGTCTATCACATCTATGATCAAGGTGCCTACCTTGTACTGCTCCACATCATGATGCTGGGTAAAGCTAATCCCAAATGGGCGCCAATAGTGGCCATAACTAAATACCACGCCTGAATTACGCTCTTTGGTTTCTACCACTAAGGTTTTCTTAATGATGACGTCCGCATTCGCTGGCGTAGTTTGACTCATCCCTTTTGCTTTCATGACGGAGACGATGGCCGCATCAATGCGCTTTTTTTGCAGATCATTGATGTGCAGTGCGCCATCAGATGACGCACTTTCTGGCGCAGCTGGCACAAAAGCAAAACGTTTATATTGGTTGAACTGTGCGTTGATGTCGTAATCCACCATAGGTGTGGACTGACATGCCGCTAATGCTAAAACCATAAAGACCGTGAAAAAGACACGCTTCATAATTCGTACTCCCTGAAATTTATCTGACCTTTATATGATGACAGACTTTGCGACAAAATAGTTTCATTAATGTGACATTGCTGTGAATTGGGCTTTGGCAATGAGGGGTGTTTTCCTTTGTTTACAAAAAATAACCAGTCTTTTTAAAAAAACCGGGTGTTTTAAGGAGCATCTGATAGTTA
>JBGTXC010000012.1:0-25405 GCA_041937835.1 Alteromonadaceae bacterium
ACATTAATGCCGCGACTAATGTGTTTTCTGGTGGTGAAGTAGTCACTTTGTATCATCCTAACTACTTGCGTTGGTACCATGCACAAGAAAAAGAAACGGTTAATAGACGTAAGCTGGACGTAGCAAAAGATGCCGTAACTACGGTTTTAAATGCAACGCCCATCGTAGACTTCAGTTTAATGATCTTTAACCTTAATCACTACGGCGAAAATGTGCGTGATGGCGGTCGTGTGATTGCAGCCTTTGGTCAAGAAAACACAGAAATCATCAATTCTGTAGCTGGCATTGAGGCTGAAACAAATACACCGCTGTGTGAAACTCTCTATGAAGCCTACCGCTTTTTTGCTGGTAAATCAGTGATGTACGGTGACGATGACACAAACTGTAATCAAAATAGCTGTGGCTTTCAATATCAAGGAAATACACCAGCTTTTGATACATCGGTTGTGAATGGTAGTAATTATATTTCACCATTCAAAAAAGGCTGCGCAAGAAACGTCTATGTCATCATGATCACCGATGGGGTTCCAACAGTTGATTTTGCGGCTGATGATGAGATCTCTTCAATGATTCAAGAGACATCAGGTTCAGAGAACCCAACTTCAGCGGATAAGTTTACCGATCCTAATAATAACCACTTTCCAAGCTACCTACCTAATTTGGCGCATTGGATGAAACACAATGACATCAATGCAGATGTGGATGGTAAACAAACCTCGACGTTATTTACGATTGGTTTTGGTGAGAGTGTGGATGATGCCGAAGCATTATTAGATGAAGCGGCTAAGCAAGGTGGCGGTAAGTACTTCCCAGCTCGTTCAGCTATTGGACTTGCTCGTTCTTTCCAAGCTGCACTTAGCGAAATTTTGCAGATCAATACGACTTTCACAGCGCCTTCTGTTGCAGCAAACAATACAGACAGAACGCGTTCACTTGACTCAGTGTATTTCTCAATGTTTTACCCAGAAGCTGGTGCGCGTTGGCAGGGTAATATTAAAAAGCTGAAAGTAAGTGGCGACACACTGGTCGACAAAACGAATAAAAGTGCCATCGATGAAGATGGCAACATTTCCGAGGAGGCCAAAACATTTTGGCTGCCTAATGGCGCAGACGCAGATGGTAATGACACCAAAAAAGGTGGCGTAAATAGTGCGCTGACCTCTATGAACCTTGCTCAGCGCAAAGTACTGACAGACGGTTCATCTGGTTTGGTAAGCTTGAGTGAATCGGCAGTTACTGCTCATTATGATTCAGCCAGTGCAGCGGCATCTGACATGGGCGTAGATGAAACTGAGCTGACAAACACCTTAGCATGGGCAATTGGTTACGATATCGATGATGACGATGGCGATACACTAACAAATGATAATCGCAGTGACATCATGGGCGACCCACTGCACTCACGTCCTTTGACTTTAAATTATGGCGATGGTGTTGTCAGAATCTTAGTAGGAACAAATGCTGGGTTCTTACACTTATTTAAGGACTCTGGTGATACGGTTGAGGAAGAGTGGAGTTATATCCCTAAAGAGCTATACAGTAACCTCGGAAAGCTTAGATACAACACCGTGGGTGATAAGGTCTACGGAATTGATGGTTCTCCAGTCGTCCATATCAAAGATAACAATGGTAACGGCATCATTGATACGGGTGATAAGGTATGGGCTTTCGTAGGCATGCGCCGTGGCGGTAGCTCTTATTATGCATTTGATATTTCAGATCCAAACTCGCCAAAATTAATGTGGAAGCTTCACGCCACGGATCCTGGCTTTGAAGAATTAGGTCAGTCTTGGTCTCGTCCAAAAGTCACCTATGTCAACATTAATGGTGCTAAAGGAGAGCCAGTACTGATTTTTGGTGCAGGTTATGACACCAATAAAGATTTACAAACAGGCTACTCTAGTGACTCGATTGGTCGAGGCCTTTTCATGGTTAAAGCAGAGGATAAAACCTTACTGTGGAAAGCAACGCCTGCTGCAACAAGTGCTTCAGCTAAAAATACACAATTTCTAGGCAGTGATAGTATCCCCGGCGAAATTGCTACGCTTGATACAGACTACGATGGTCAAACAGACCGTTTATATGCCTCGGATACGGGCGGTAATGTGTGGCGTTTCGATTTACCAGGCCCTGATCCTTTTGCAAGTGACTCTGAGTGGTCTTCATACCAACTAGCTGATCTCTCATCAAATGTGGGGTCGGGTGATCGCCGTTTCTTCTATCAGCCTCAAGTTGTTAGGACCTACTTTAGTAAAGTGACTGAAACAACGGTAACGTCACCTGATGGTCAGAGTCAAAAACTCATTCAGCGTGAAGATACCCCTTATGAAGCAGTGCTTGTAGGCAGTGGTAACAGAAGTCACCCTACAGAAAAAAATGTGAATGATGCGCTTTATATGATCCGTGATGAAAACACCATCACACGCTCTTACAGCGACACAATGGATCATCCGCAAATTATCTACACGTCTGATCTGCTTGATATCAGTAATGATCCTTTCTACCAGTCTAAAAACAATCAAGACGCGTTTTTACAAAATGAGCTGACATTAGCTGGTAAAAAAGGATGGTACTTTGGGTTAAGTGGTGCTGAGAAGTCGCTTTCGCCAGCGACTGTGGTGGGCGGAATTGCTTATTTCTCGACATTTACCCCTTCAGAGAAAAATAACCTAGAGCAGTGTGAGCTCGCAGGTGGTGGTGGTAAGTTGTATGCATTCCACCTTCACTATGGTGCGAAAATATACAATCAATTGTCTTATGATGTCGGTAACCGTGTACCAGACACACCGCAACTCTTTTTTGGTGAAGACGAAGACGGTGAAAGCCAATTCTTGTTAGTGGGGGTGGGTAGCGGTGAAGATGGCAAAGGCATTGTTAAAGCGCGCTCTATTGCAGAAACCCCTGTGCCACCGACATGCAGTGACGGCAACATCAATTTTGAAGGCTGTGGCAAAGACGGTGATGGTGAGAACAACACTAACTTTGGTTTCAAAACCCACCGCTCTCATGTATTTGTTGAAGAAGGAGGCAATTAATGGATAAACAAAGAGGCTTCTCTTTAATAGAGTTAATGATAGCCGTGGCCATAGTAGGTATTTTGGCTGCGGTAGCCTGGCCAAGTTACCAAGAGCACGTACAAAAGACGGCTCGCACAGAAGCTGTTACGGCATTAATGCATGTGGCTAATTTACAAGAGCAATTTTTTGTCGATAACCGTAGGTATGCAGATAATTTTGCAGCGCTTGGTATCACGGACATGACTGAAAATGATTATTATAAAATGAGTATAGTTGCTACCACAGACACCTTTACGGTAACTGCTAAACCAAACAAAGGTGTGCCGCTTAATGATGCTGGCTGTACAGAGTTTAGTATCACTGACACGGGTTTGAAATCGAGCGCAGGCTCAGATTCAACCACAAAGTGCTGGAGAGGATAATGAAATATTTAGTACTAGCTACGGGGCTTTTGTTGAGTTTAAGTGTGCAAGCAGCACCTACTTTTAAAAAGTTAAAAACCTATAAATGTTATGTGCTGCTAGAGACTCAAAACCATGCAGTCATTGATGTGAGTGTGGATAAAAGCAATGAAGCTACGGCTAAGAAGAAGGCCGCTCAAAGCCAATATATTTTACCAAACACGCCTGCTGTGCCGGTAAAGTCTGCTATTCAGTGTGTTAAGCCTAATCAGCAATTTAATAGTGCATTAGCCAATAAGCTTGATAAAGAAGTACTCAGATAACCTTACGAGCAGGTTGTGGCGTCTCTCATGCGTACACGGCCTGCTTGGCTCACCGTCAGCCGTCTTCCTAGCTCTGGTAAATCTTTCGGGCAATACACAAAACTACCACTTTGAAACTTACTTAAACTGCCATCACGGCGATAAGTCACAGCCATCCTAGGGTAAGTCAGGGAGTCTTGCGTTTCGAGTGGCAGCGCCTCTTTCACTACGTAGTCATCACCATCAAACGCTTGATTGTTATTAAAGTCGACAAACACCGTCATGCCGGTTTGCCAATCTGTCCCACATTGATTTTCAGCAAGCGGGCAAAGCGTCACAAAGGCATTATTACGCACTGCCGAAAGGCGAGAAAGTTGCAGCATAGACTGAACTTGAATGAGGTGAGTCTCAACGCGGTTTTTAGCCATTAAAGTTTTCATGCTAGGGATAGCAATGGCCGCAATGATGGTGACCACACTGATGGCCACCATAAGTTCAACTAGGCTAAAACCGTTTCGCTGATATTGGGATAAATGAGCCACATTGATGCCTCCTTAAACGCTTTCTCAAGCGTAGTGAAGGCATTTACAGATTACAAGCTTGTGACACTGCGCCTGTATAAAGAGCGGTTCCAGCGAGTGTGACAGTCATCTGATATTGAGTGTCATCCTCACCTTTATTAGGGCAATATTCCAAAACGAGTGCTGTAGCCGTATTAAAGCGCTCACGGCCGTTGAAACGAATCATGTTTAATGTTGCGTTATTTGAAAACCCCACGAGATCTTGGCTTTTTGCTTTATCAATCACACGAAGTAGTGTGTCTGAAGCGGTTTCAAATGAACCCGAATTATTGTCATCAACAAAAATCGCAATTTCGTTTGCTTGCCAATCAGTTTGGCAATTTCCGCTGCTGCTGGGGTTAGTTAACGGGCAAAGGATCACCACATCACCTGTGGCCTGCGCTTTAGAGCGGGCAAATTGTACGCCACGTTTAACTTGTTCAAGGTAGCCTGCTGCACGGTCATGTGACGAGAGGCCGCCAAGGCTAGGAATGGCTAAGGCAACGATAATCCCAACAATGGCAATGGTGATTAACGCTTCCATAATAGTGAACCCGGTGTGCTTGCTTTGCATGATGTGCTCCTTTTACTACGACCAACCAGTTCCCAATGTAGTAAATTACCAAAGCCTGAGAGGGTTTGCTATAGCTAATTGGATTGTCTAAAATCGCCTCATCACCACACTCAATGACGCGATAATGAAAAAAATAGAAGCAATCATAAAACCATTTAAATTAGATGATGTAAGAGAGGCCCTCTCGGAAGTTGGGATCACCGGCATGACGGTAGCTGAAGTGAAAGGCTTTGGTCGTCAAAAAGGCCACACAGAGCTTTATCGCGGCGCTGAATACATGGTGGACTTCCTGCCAAAAGTAAAACTCGACATCGTCCTTTCAGATGAAGACGTTGACCGTGCCATTGACGTGATCATCAAAACCGCGCAAACAGGTAAAATTGGTGATGGAAAAATCTTTGTCACTGAGGTTGAGCGCGTGATCCGCATACGAACGGCGGAAGAAGACGAAGACGCGATTTAAAAAAAACGCCTCAATCGAGGCGTTTTTTTATAGGTAACTTATTTATTAGCCGCTAGTACTTTTTTAGCGTGGTCACGGTGCTCAGTTAAACCTAGCTTGTCATAGGCTTCAATCATTATCTCAAGGGCGTCTTTCACGTAACTTGATTGACCAAAGTGCTCTACCACATATTTACCGCGGTTAGCCGCTGCCAAATAGGCATCACGTCCCATGTAATATTGTGCCACTTTAATTTCGTAACGCGCCATTTTATTAAGTAGCCATGCCATGCGTTTTTTCGCTTCATCGGCGTACTTAGAATTTGGGTATTGCTTAATCAGAGTGGATAAATCTTCAAAAGCTTGACGCGTTTTAGCTGGATCGCGGTCAGCACGGTCAACCCCAAAATACTCTTGGAAGCCGTTTTCGTCTGCTTTGATGTTCACCAAGCCACGCATAAAGTACATGTAGTCTAAATCTTTGTGGTTTGGATTAAGGCGAATAAAGCGGTCGATGGTGGCAATCGCTTGCTCTGGGTTATTGGTTTTATAGTAGGCGTACACTAAGTCCATTTGTACTTGCTTTGAGTAAGCACCAAATGGGTAACGTGCATCTAAAGCGCCAAGTAGTTCAATGGCTCGCATGTATAAGCCAGAATCAATGGCTTTTTTAGCATCCATGTACAGCGCTTGTGCAGATTTATTTGGCACACGTTCAATTTCTTCTTGGTCTGGTGCCGAAGAACACGCTCCTAAAAGAGCAAAAATAACGGCCAAAGGTAACGTGCGGGTCATTATTCTATTTATCATTTAATTCCATACCTTGGTTGGTTGCGCTAGGCTCAGTTAACAAAACCGAGTAAACTATGCGAATTCAAAGATTTTACCCCAGTCAGGCGTGTCTTGCACTGGTAAATTAGGTTAAGTAATGGCAGAGCAAATTTCTTTATCCGCCGAAGTCCCAATCGAGCTTGGTGGTAAACGTCTAGACCAAGCATTGGCGGAAATGTTCCCTGATTATTCACGTTCACGGATCAAAACTTGGATCCTGGATGACATGGTTAAGGTCAACGGCGAGATTGTCAATACACCCAAAGAAAAATTACTGGGTTATGAGCAAGTCGAAATCACCGCCGCCATTGAAGCGCCACGTGAATATGAAGCGCAACAGATTGACCTGAATATCGTTTACGAAGATGACCACATCTTAGTGATCAATAAACCTATGGACTTAGTGGTGCACCCAGGTGCCGGTAATCCTGATGGTACTGTGCTCAATGCCTTGTTGCACCATTGCCCTGAGATTAAAAATGTTCCGCGTGCGGGGATTGTGCACCGTCTTGATAAAGACACCACAGGTTTGATGGTGGTGGCAAAAACCATCCCAGCACAAACCCATTTAGTGGCAAATCTACAAGCCCGTCGTCACTTTACCCGTGAATATGAGGCCATTTGTAACGGCACTATGACCGCAGGTGGCATGGTGGATGAGCCTATCGGCCGCCATCCAACAAAACGTACGCACATGGCAGTCACGCCATTTGGTAAGCCTGCGGTGACTCATTACCGTGTGGCTGAAAAATTCCGTGCTCACACTCGCATTCGTTTACGACTAGAGACGGGCCGTACTCACCAAATTCGTGTGCACATGGCGCATTTAAATCATCCACTGGTGGGTGACCAATTTTATGGTGGGCGTCCTCGCCCTCCAAAAAATGCCACCGAAACCTTATTTAGCTTGCTGCGCGACTTTAAACGTCAAGCGCTGCATGCGGTTAAACTAGAAATCGAACACCCTATCACTCAAGAAGTGATGACGTGGGAAGCGCCTATTCCGGATGACATGGTCACCATTACACAAGCCTTGCGTGAAGACACACAAATCAACGGGTTTGATTAAACTGTGACGCCAACACCCCTTGCAGATGCGCAATTGCTGCAAACACAGCGGCAATTGCCAGCCCCGTTTGGTGGGAATATTGGGCTACATGTTGGCGACACAAAAGAAGACGTTCTAGCAAGGCGTAAAGACCTTGAGGCGCACATCAAGCGCCCAATCCAATGGCTAGAGCAAGTCCATGGTAATCACGTGGTAGAGGTAGATAAAATTACCCAAGCGCCAGTGGCGGACGGCCTCTACACCCAATCAAGCAGCCTTGCACTAGCTGTGATGACAGCCGATTGCCTGCCTATTTTAATTACCGATACCCAAGGCACTGAGTGTGCCGCACTTCATGGTGGTTGGCGCTCATTGGCAGCAGGCATTATTGAACGTGGCTTAGCGCACTTTAAAAGCCCGCCAGAGGATTGTATCGCTTGGCTTGGTCCTGCCATTGGCCCTTGTCATTTTGCCATTGGTGAAGACGTCAAAGCGGCTTTTTTAGCAAATAGCCCACGCTTTGCTGATGCCTTTAGTTATCAAGGTGAACAGCTTTTTGCCGACCTTGCTAAAATCGCCACCCTTGAATTAAACCGCTTAGGCATTTTAAGGGTTAACAATGCCAGCGAGTGCACTTTTTGCCAGCCCAATAGCTACTTTTCTTATCGCCGTGAAAACCACACAGGGCGCATGGCAAGTCTAATATGGCTAAATAAATAGCAACACCTACTTGAATGCATCCTTGAGCGTCACCATTTTAAAGTCAATATAGATTGATTATTGGAGTGATGAGATGCGTTTAGACCGACTCACAAGTAAATTCCAAGCTGCGCTTTCTGATGCGCAATCCCTAGCACTTGGGCGGGATCACCAGTTTATTGAGCCCGTTCATTTAATGTATGCACTTTTGCAGCAAACAGGCTCTAGTGTGCGTGCATTACTTGCGCAAACCGGCGTCAGTGCCGATGAAATGAACTCAAAAGTATCCCAAGCCATTGAAAAGCTCTTTAAAGTCGATGGTGTCGGGGGCGATGTGCAATTATCCAATGCGATGATTTCATTGCTAAATCTGTCAGACAAATACGCGCAAAAACGCAAAGATAAATTCATCTCAAGCGAAGTGTTTGTGCTTGCAGCATGTGAAGACAAAGGTGATTTAGGCCGTATTTTTAAAGAGTTAGGCCTAAATGCCAGCAAGATAGAAGCGGCGATTACTGCGATTCGCGGCGGCCAAAAAGTGGATGATCCGAACGCGGAGGACACTCGCCAAGCTCTTGAAAAATTCACCATAGATTTAACTGAGCGAGCTGAGCAGGGCAAACTCGACCCTGTGATTGGCCGCGATGATGAAATTCGCCGCACAGTGCAAGTACTGCAGCGCCGCACTAAAAATAACCCTGTACTCATTGGTGAGCCAGGGGTAGGTAAAACCGCCATCGTTGAAGGCCTTGCCCAGCGCATCGTGAATGGCGAGGTGCCAGAAGGCCTTAAAGACAAACGCGTTTTGTCATTGGATTTAGGGGCGTTAGTGGCAGGCGCTAAATACCGCGGCGAATTTGAAGAGCGCTTAAAATCAGTTTTGAATGAACTCGCTAAAGAAGAAGGGCGCGTCATTCTTTTCATTGATGAAATTCACACTATGGTGGGCGCAGGTAAAACGGATGGGGCCATGGATGCCGGCAATATGCTAAAACCGGCATTGGCGCGTGGTGAGCTGCACTGTGTGGGTGCCACCACGTTAGATGAATACCGCCAATACATCGAAAAGGACGCAGCGCTTGAGCGTCGTTTCCAAAAGGTGCTGGTGGATGAGCCCTCAGTAGAAGACACCATAGCGATTTTACGCGGCCTGAAAGAACGTTATGAGCTACATCATTCGGTGGACATCACAGATCCCGCGATTGTGGCGGCGGCAACCTTGTCGCACAGATACATCAGCGACAGACAACTGCCTGACAAAGCCATTGATTTAATTGACGAAGCTGGCTCGTCAATTCGTTTGCAAATCGATTCCAAACCCGAGCAGCTTGATAAACTTGAGCGCCGTATTATTCAGCTCAAACTTGAAGATAACGCTTTAGATAAAGAGCGTGATGATGCCAGTAAAAAGCGCCAGCAAGACATTAAAGACCAAATCAAAGAGTTAGATGCTCAGTACAATGAGCTTGAGGAGATTTGGAACGCTGAAAAAGCCTCCTTGCAAGGCACCCAAGTCATTAAAGCTGAGCTTGAGCAAGCCCGTTTAGATTTAGACGTGGCACGCCGCGCTAGTGATTTACAGCGCATGAGTGAGCTGCAATACGGCCGCATTCCAGAACTAGAGCGCAAGCTCGATTTAGCCTCACAAGCTGAAATGCAAGACATGAACCTACTTAAAAACCAAGTTGGCGAAGAAGAAATTGCTGAAATCCTGTCGCGTTGGACGGGTATTCCTGTGGCTAAAATGCTCGAAGGCGAGCGTGAAAAGCTGCTCAACATGGAAGCTAACTTACATCAAAAAGTCATCGGCCAAGATGAAGCTGTGACTGCTGTGGCCAATGCCATTCGTCGTTCGCGGGCAGGCCTTGCCGATCCTAATCGCCCAAGTGGCTCATTTTTATTTTTAGGCCCAACCGGGGTCGGTAAAACTGAGCTCACAAAAGCGTTGGCGCACTTTATGTTTGATACTGAAGACGCCATGGTGCGCATTGATATGTCAGAGTTTATGGAAAAACATGCAGTGGCACGTTTAGTGGGAGCACCTCCGGGTTATGTGGGCTACGAAGAGGGCGGCTACCTGACCGAGGCCGTAAGACGCAAGCCATACTCAGTGATCTTGTTAGATGAAGTTGAAAAAGCACACCCCGATGTGTTTAATATTTTGCTGCAAGTGCTTGATGATGGCCGCTTAACGGATGGCCAAGGGCGCACAGTCGATTTTAAAAACACAGTGATTATTATGACTTCTAACCTTGGCTCGGATGTCATCCAAGAGCTCACAGGCAAAGATGATTACAGTGAAGTTAAAAACCGGATAATGACGGTACTGGCTGGGCATTTTAGACCAGAATTCATTAACCGGATTGATGAAACCGTGGTGTTCCACGCCTTAGATAATGAGCACATTCAGCACATTGCTGAAATTCAACTTGCTAAGTTAACAGAGCGTTTAAAAGACAAAGGCTATGGCTTAACCCTTGATGACAAAGCCTTAGCGTTTTTAGCAGAAAGTGGTTTTGATCCTGTTTATGGTGCACGGCCATTAAAACGTGCGATTCAGCATCATGTTGAAAACCCATTGGCGCAAAAGCTATTAGCGGCTGAGTTCATTCCAGGTAAACCCATTTCGGTGAGTGCTGATGATGCTGGGTTAGTCTTCACACAATGAGTGTGATGCATTAAAACAAAAAGGGGCATAAGCCCCTTTTTTTATTCGTTTAATTAGTATTCTTGCGCGCAGTGCGAGGCGATGATGGACTCTTGTTTTTTAAGTAAGTCACGCTTTTCATCTCCTGAAAGGATAATTTTCTCACCGTTTTCATCTTCATAGGTGATTGTTTCGTGGGTCAACAACACATCGAGGTTTGCTTTAGCGCGCTCACACTTAGCATTACTTTGAGTGAGTAACTTAGGCCCCATATCGGGTTTATTAGCCCGCTCGGGAGGGGTTTTTATGACCACTCTTTGGTAGGCATAATTATCTGGCGGCGTGGCACTATAATGGGTGACGCCACGGTCGTCTTGCCATTTGTAGACCGTGATTTTGGCGCTGTGTGCTGTCAGTGAGTACATACACAGTAATAGTGAGCCGAAAAAAAGTGTTGTTTTCATCATTCCGTGACTGCTCAATCAAATTGCTTAATTCAACTATAGGGCAATTTGATCGGAGTATTTATTATTTGCTCGAATTTACCGCAAAAAAGCCCCTAAGTGAATAAATTTTCTATTATGATCAATGGCTTGCTCGCTTTTTATGGCGCTAGGTAAGGCTTAAGCTCAGCCACAAAGCCATGTTTGCTACTCAAAGTGATGGAAAATACGGCAATTAGTCGAAGTTTTTTCTCATAAGCCTTTAATTTTAAACAAACAGACGCCATTTACTTTGTTCTCAATTTGTCTGCGGTTATGCTAAAGCATGGACGGTGGTACACTTACCGTAGTCATTCATTATTCGCGGCACTTTCGCGCCCAGCGCGCTTTTAAAGTAGAGTGATTAGGGCCGAACGGCACGAGGACGCATTTTGACCAATACAACATTTGCAGCGCGTTTAGCGCGACTTTCTAACAGTCCATACGGTAGCTTTGTGCCCGCCATTCAGCGTGGTGTTGAGCGTGAAGCACTGCGTATTACGCCAACCGGTAAATTAAGTCAGCAGCCTCACCCTGATGCGGTGGGCAAAGCCTTGACGCACGACTACATTACGACCGATTTCTCAGAAGCCTTGTTGGAGTTTATTACTCCTGTAAGCTCAAACATAGATACCCTGTTAGGCCAATTGAGCGATGTCCAAAAATACACGCTCACTAAAATGGGTGATGAGTCACTGTGGCCAATCAGTATGCCATGCTTTATTGAATCGCAAGATGACATCCCATTGGCGCAATTTGGCAGCTCCAACATAGGTAAAATGAAAACCCTTTACCGTGAAGGGCTAAAAAACCGCTACGGCAGCATGATGCAAGCCATTGCAGGGGTGCACTTTAACTTATCTTTCCCAGACTCGTTTTGGCAATCCCTGTTAGATAACACAAAGGATTTACCTAATGCCATTTCTAATGGCTACCTTGGGCTAATTCGTAACTTTAAACGCGAACTATGGCTGATCAGTTACTTGTTTGGGGCATCGCCTGCCTTATGTGGCTCTTTCATTGGTGAGCGACAAACTCAATTGCCATTTAAAAAACATGGCAAGGGCAGCCTGTACTTAGAGCACGGCACAGCGCTTAGATTAGGTGACTTAGGTTACACCAATAGCGCACAATCTACTCTAAGAGTCATGTATAACTCCCTTGAAGAGTATGTGGCGGGTTTAAAAGAAGCCATTACTGCGCCTTCGACTTTATATGGGCAGCTCCCTGATTACCGCGCAGCAACGCCAAAGCAGCTAAACGGCAATATTTTACAAATCGAAAACGAGTTTTATTCGCCGATTCGCCCTAAACGCAATGCAGCCTCTCAAGAAACGCCGACCGAAGCGTTATTACGTGGTGGCATAGAATACATTGAGGTCAGAGCCCTGGATGTGAATCCATTTGTGGATACAGGGATCAGTAAATCGCAAATTGCCTTTTTAGATGTGTTCTTAACCTATTGCGCGGTGAAACCATCTAAAGAGCTTGATTGGCAAGAGCAAAAAGAAACGGAAGCAAATCTACAAACTGTGGTGAACTTTGGCCGTGATGCCAATTGCACTTTGCAGCAAAATGCAGAACCTGTGGCACTGCGCACATGGGCTGAGCGTATTTTTGCGGATTTAGCGGCCGTGGCAAAAGTGATGGATGAACAAAGCGACACACCACTTTATCAAAATGCCATTGCTACTTATCAAAAAGCTGTGAACGACCCAGCCCTCACTCATTCTGGGCAGTATATGCAAAAGCTTAAAGCCGATAACCTTGATAACGGTGCTTTTGCGCTGCAATTAGCCAGTCAGTATAAAAGTGCCATATTAGCGCGTCCTTATCAGGTATTCAGTGAAAAGCACTTAGATGATGCAGTGGAAAGCTCGCGAAAAGCACAAGCAGAGATTGAAGCCAATGATAACGTGGACTTTGTCCGCTTTTTAGATGAGTACTTTGCGTAAAGGTTTTCTTTAAAATTTCGCAAAAAAAAACGCAGCACTGGGTGCTGCGTAATCAAAAATATCAGGGATGAAACAAGGCAATTGCTTGCCTGTATTTGTATAGATAGTCGCAATCATAATAAGTTCAAAAAAAATGAAAAAAATTGCATTAGTGCTCATAGCAAGTGGTGTTTTATCAGGTTGTGCCACCGCGCCGCCTTCAAAACCTCATGATTTATGTGAAATTTTCACTGAAAAACGTGATTGGTATTTTGCCGCGAAAGAGTCGCAAGAAAAATGGGGCGCACCTAAACATGTACTGATGAGCATGATGTTCCAAGAAAGCTCATTTAAACACGATGCAGCGCCACCAATGGAATACTTCTTAGGTTTTATCCCAACTGGGCGTGCAAGCTCTGCGTATGGTTACTCCCAAGCTAAAACGCCCACATGGCGTGATTATGTGCGCGAAAGTGGCAATTCTGGCGCAGACCGAGATGACTTTGAAGATGCCATCGACTTTATGGGATGGTTTGTCTACAAAACCCATAAAATCAATAAGATTTCTAAGTGGGATGGCTACGCACAGTACCTTAACTACCATGAAGGGTGGGGCGGATATCGCCGTGGCACCTACAAGCGTAAAGCCTGGTTAATGAAAACCGCTAAAAAAGTAAAAGCCCGTGCCGGTAAATATGGCGCGCAGCTAAAACGCTGTGAGGATGACTTAAATAAAGGCTGGCTGTGGCGGTTATTTTTCGGCTAAGCCACAAAAGCGTTTAGATGTAAAAAAACCAGCAAAATGCTGGTTTTTTATGGTTAGTCTTTCAATAACGGCTTTATTCGCGCCGTTTTAACCGTGTTTTCTTTCACCTCTAAGATTTCCACCGGGTAACCAGATAATCTCACGCTGGTGTTTGGCTCAGGAATTTCTTCAAGGTATTCAATGATAAGGCCACTTAAGGTTTTAGGGCCATCAATTGGGAAATCCCAGTCCATTTCTTTATTGAGTTCACGCACGTTGGCACTGCCATCCACTAAATAGCTGCCGTCGCTTTGTTCGGTCACATCTTCAGAGGCGCCGGTTGCCATGCTGGTGGTGTAATCACCTACTACTTCTTCAAGAATGTCTTCAAGTGTGACAAGCCCTTGAATATCGCCGTATTCATCCACCACAAGGCCAATGCGCTCTTTGTTCTGTTGAAACTTTAACAGCTGGGTGTTGAGTGAGGTGCCTTCAGGGATGAAGTAAATTTCCCTTACTGTACGCAGCAAATTCGCTTTGGTGAATTGCTCTTTGGTTAACAGGCGTAACGCATCACGAGCATGAATAAAGCCAACCGCGTCATCGATTTGGTCACGGTACAGCAGCACGCGGGTATGTTGAGCATGGGTTAATTGACGCATGATGAGCTTCCACTCGTCATTGATGTCGATGGCAACAATCTCATTGCGAGGGATCATCACGTCTTCAACGGTGACATGCTCAAGATCTAAAATCGACACCAACATATTTTGGTGGCGCTCAGGCAATAGGGCTGAGGACTCATTCACCACAGTTTTAAGCTCTTCTTTACTCATGCTGTGGTCGTCAATTTGCTCTGGGCGAAAGCCCATTAAACGCAACAAACCATTAGTGATCCAGTTAAGCCCAACCACAAATGGCAAGGTGATTTTAAGTAAGTACTTTAAAATCGCAGAGCTTGGGAAGGCAATTTTCTCTGGGTAAAGGGCGGCAATGGTTTTTGGGGTTACTTCTGCAAATACCAGCAAAATAAAGGTCAAGCCAAATGTGGCTACAGCAAGGCCGGTAACATCACCAAATAAACGTATGCCTATGATGGTAGCCACAGACGACGCTGCAATATTAACTAGGTTATTACCGATTAGGATAAGGCCAATCAGCCTATCAGGGCGGCTGAGTAACTTACTAACACGTTTTGCGCCAGGGTGATTTTCTTTTTCGAGATGGCGTAAACGGTATTTGTTTATCGACATCATGCCCGTTTCTGAGCTTGAGAAGTAAGCGGATAGAAGTACCAAAACACCGAGTATGATAAACAAGGTACTCGTCGATATGTCGTCCAAGGAATGGGCCCTATGTAGTAAGTCGAAGAGCTATTAAGCGTGAGTTAAGCCGCTCAGTCAAGCGCGGCGGCTAAAAAATCCACTTTTTTGCCTATTGCGTAAGCAAATTAAACTTTATCCAAGAGGATCTCTTGCACAAAGCGGCTACCAAAGTAGGCAAGGGTTAAAATTAGCGTGGCAACAAAAATTAGGATTGAGCTGGCATGACCGCGCCAGCCCGTTGTGAAATGTTTAATCGTCACGAAGCTAAAGAGCACCCAGCTTATGGCGGATAGCACGGTTTTGTGCAGTGCGTGGCTTTCAAACATGCCATCTAAAAAGAGCACGCCTATCAACAAAGCTAAGGTTAATACGCCTGTACCCACAGTCACTAGTTGGTAAAGCTGTTGCTCAACTTGCATTAAAGGAGGCAGGTGACTAAACACCAACGCTTTGTCTTTTTGCTTTAGGCGCTTATCAATAAAGTGCAGTTGCACTGCATATAGAGCGGCCATCACCAATAAACAATAGGCTAAAAAGGATAAGGAAATATGACTCACTAAGGCTGAGTCATACCGTAAGTTTGCGCCACCTGCACTGTGCGGCATAAAGATGCTGGCAAATAAAAGCAGAGCGGCAAAGCCATACACTACAGGTAACAGCAAGGTTGCGGGTAATCGTAATGAGAGTGCGGTAACTGAAATCACTATGGCCCAACAAATCAGCAGTGCCACATTGGCAAAACTCATATTTGGCCCAAGATTAGTGAAAATGGCATTTACTAACACCAGCATATGGCTGATGATGGCAAGGCTTGATGCAATTAATGTGATTTTTTGCTTCGGCCCCTCTTGATGAAACAGCCGAGACAACACATAACTAGACGCAAAGGCGTATGCGGCAATGGCGATGAATGTCAGGCTTAAAATCAACATAAAACAATGACCTAGTTATTTGTGTTGTTATGAAGTAGGGCAATGATAATGCCTCTCATTTAGTTGCATTGTATGAAAAGGCGTCGTCTTTGCCTAGTGGCAAATGCGTGAATCCGGCTTTTTTCTGGCTGGGGTTCAATACATGGGCGGGGATAAGATATAATCGCCCGCAGAAGAGAATTAAACTGGAAGTGTTTCATGTTTCAAAATCTACAGGACCGCTTAGGAAAAACACTGAAGAACATCAGTGGGCGTGGTCGTCTGACCGAAGACAATATTAAAGAGACGTTGCGCGAAGTGCGTATGGCCCTGCTTGAGGCTGACGTAGCGCTACCTGTAGTGCGAGAGTTTGTGAAAACCGTTAAAGAGCGCGCCGTTGGTACTGAGGTCACTAAAAGCCTAACGCCTGGCCAAGTGTTCGTTAAAATCGTTCGCCAAGAGCTTGAAAAAGCCATGGGCGAAGCGAACGAAGCGCTTAACCTAAACGCACAGCCTCCTGCTGTGGTAATGATGGCAGGCTTACAAGGTGCCGGTAAAACCACCTCGGTCGGTAAATTAGCCAAATTCTTAAAAGAGCGTCACAAAAAATCTGTGTTGGTAGTGAGTGCGGACGTATACCGCCCTGCGGCAATCAAACAGCTTGAAACCTTGGCCTCAGAAGTGGATGTGGAATTTTTCCCAAGTGATATTAGCCAAAAGCCGGTGGATATTGCTGAAAACGCCATCAGCCATGCCAAGAAAAAATTCATTGATGTGGTCCTTGTTGATACCGCAGGTCGCTTACACGTAGACAGCGACATGATGGACGAAATCAAAGCGCTACACGCGGCCATCACCCCAATCGAAACCTTATTCGTGGTTGACGCCATGACAGGTCAAGATGCGGCAAACACGGCCAAAGCCTTTGATGAGGCATTGCCATTGACCGGTGTGGTACTGACCAAAACAGACGGTGATGCGCGAGGCGGTGCGGCATTATCGATTCGTCACATTACTGGTAAGCCAATTAAGTTTATTGGTGTGGGCGAGCGCACTGATGCGCTAGAGCCGTTCCACCCAGACCGTGTTGCTTCTCGTATTCTTGGCATGGGCGACGTATTGTCTTTGATTGAAGAAGTCGAGATGAAGGTCGACAAAGAGCAAGCGGCCAAAGTGGCGGATAAAGTCTTTAAAGGGGATGGTTTCACTTTAGAAGATTTTGCCGATCAGCTTCGTCAAATGAAAAACATGGGCGGTATGATGTCCATGCTTGAGAAAATGCCGGGCATGAACAACCTGCCTGACGCAGTAAAAGACCAAATGGGTGATAAAACCTTCACTCAACTTGAAGCGATTATCTCGTCGATGACGCCAAAAGAGCGTGCACGCCCTGAAATCATCAAAGGCTCGCGTAAAAAACGTATTGCTGCAGGTTCGGGCACTCAAGTGCAAGACGTCAACAAGCTCTTAAAGCAGTTTACGCAAATGCAAAAGATGATGAAAAAAATGAAAGGCAAAGGCGGCATGATGAAAATGATGCGCGGTATGAAGAACATGATGCCACCTGGCATGATGGGCGGGCCAAAATTTTAATCAGCTTGCATCAAAGTAAAAGGAGCCAAATGGCTCCTTTTGTGTTTATGGAGCAAGATCACTCAATAACTAAGTTAAATTACCCGCCGAGTACGATTAACCTTGCATTCGGTAGAAAAATTCGTACAATTCGTGGGCTCTCTAGGGTGGGCTCGTTCCACCTGAAGTGTAAAGGCATTTAAACCTAGGTTCACAGCGTGGATTGATGGTGCAAATACCCTTACTGAGAACTAAACCTTATTAATGAAAACAGTCAACTATATTAGAGGACGGTATGGTAACTATTCGTTTGCAACGTGGTGGCGCTAAGAAGCGTCCTTTCTATCACCTGACTGTGGCTGATTCTCGTAATCCGCGTGACGGTCGTTTCATCGAGAAAGTAGGTTTCTTTAACCCAATCGCTTCTGGTCAGGAAGAAAAAGTACGTTTAGATTTATCTCGTGTTGATCACTGGGTAGGTCAAGGCGCATCTCTTTCAGATCGCGTAGCTAAGTTAGTTAAAGACGCTCGTAAAGCGGCTTAATAGGCGTAAGTGTTACCATGAGTCAAGAGAACACACCACTGGTAGTGGGGAAGCTCGGAGCCCCTTACGGTATTAAGGGCTGGCTTAAGGTACATTCATTTACTGATGATCCCCAAGGGATCTTCGAATTCAGCCCGTGGTTGATAGGGCAACAAGGTAAATGGCAATCCTTAGAAGTGAGTGACTGGCGTCGCCACAACAAAGGATATATCGCCAAGTTTGCAAATGTGAACGACCGTGACGACGCGATGGCTTTCACCAACGCTGAAATTGCAGTTCAAGCAGAGCAGCTACCAGAACTCCCGGAAGGCGAGTTCTATTGGCGAGATCTTATCGGCATGTCGGTGGTAACCGAAAAAGGTTACGACTTAGGCACAGTCGATGACTTGATGGAAACAGGGTCAAATGACGTACTGGTTGTGAAAGCAAACAGCAAAGACGCATTTGGCAAGTCAGAACGTTTGATTCCTTACCTTACGGATTCCGTAGTGAAAGGCGTTAACGCGGCTGATAGACAAATTACTGTTGATTGGGATCCTGGATTTTAATGGCCCAAGCACCTATGTGGATTGGTGTAATTACACTTTTTCCTGAGATGTTTGCGGCAATTACCGAGCAAGGGGTTACCGGTCGCGCTGTTAAGAAAGGCCTATTGGACTTTCAGTGTTGGAATCCACGCGATTTCACTACCGACAAACACCGCACAGTGGATGACCGCCCATACGGTGGTGGTCCTGGCATGTTGATGATGGTTGAACCATTAAAGCAAGCCATACTGGCTGCGAAAGCAGCAGCGGGGGATGGCGCAAAAGTAATTTATATGTCTCCACAAGGGCGTAAATTAAATCAGACTGGCGTGCAAGAATTGGCAGGCCAACAAAAGCTGATTTTAGTAGCAGGTCGCTACGAAGGTATAGACGAGCGGATCATCGAGTCGTACATCGACGAAGAATGGTCAGTCGGGGATTTTATCCTAAGTGGAGGCGAGTTGCCTGCCATGACACTCATCGACGCAGTTGCGCGATTAGTGCCAGGTGTTTTAGGTCACACGTTATCTGCTGAGCAAGACTCATTTTCGAATGGCTTGCTGGATTGCCCACACTATACACGGCCAGAAACCTTGGATGGTAAACAGGTGCCCTCAGTGTTACTGAGTGGAAACCACCAAGCGATTGAAAAGTGGCGATTAAAACAGTCACTTGGACGTACTTGGCAACGCCGTCCAGACTTGTTGCAAGACCTAGCTCTGACTGAGGAGCAAGCAGCGTTACTTGCTGAATATCAACAAGAAAACGCTTAGCTTGTGGCTAGAAGACAGTTACACCTAGGAAAGTGAGAAAATAATGGCAAAAGTAAACCAAAATATCATCAAAGAGCTTGAAGCTGAACAGCTTAAGCAAGACGTACCTAGCTTTGGCGCTGGTGACACCGTTATTGTTAAAGTACGTGTAAAAGAGGGTAACAAAGAGCGTTTGCAGGCCTTTGAAGGCGTTGTAATTGCTAAGCGTAACCGTGGCCTACACTCAGCATTCACTGTTCGTAAGATTTCAAACGGTGAAGGTGTTGAGCGTGTATTCCAAACGCACAGCCCACTTATCAACAGCATTGAAGTTAAGCGTCGCGGTGCAGTTCGTCGCGCGAAACTATACTTCTTGCGTGAGCGTTCTGGTAAATCTGCACGTATTAAAGAGAAACTTAACTAATACGTCGCGATTTCAAACGCTTCCAACAAGCCAGCTTTTGCTGGCTTGTTTGTTTTTAGGCCTATGCGTTTTGAGTATTAATAAAGCGCATAAAGGCGTCATAAGGCATCGGCTTGGCAAAGCCAAATCCTTGTATCTCATCACATCCGGCATGCGCCAGTGCTGCTTCGGTGGCGTTATCTTCAACGCCTTCAGCAATAATCGTTAAAGACAATGCTTTACCCAGCGCGATGGTGCTATTCACAATCGCAAGATCTTTTTCTGAGTCGAAAAGCTTTCTCACAAAAGATTGATCGATTTTTAATTTATCAATCGCAAAGCGGCTCAAATACGCTAATGACGAATACCCAGTGCCAAAGTCATCAATGGACAACTGCACCCCAAGTGACTTGAGTTTATTCAGTAATGCCACGGGCTCTGTGCCTTCTTGCATCAATACGCCTTCCGTGATTTCAAGCTCCAACCGAGCAGGATTGAGGTAGCGAGCGTTTAGCGCTTCTTCAACCCAGTGATAAAAATCAGGGTGATTGAACTGCTGCGGTGAAATATTAACGGCAATCACAAGTTCAGGGTGGCTGCTGGATAACGCCGCCAGTAAATTACAGCTTTGGGCTAAAATCCACTTACCTAATGGGATGATCAAGCCAGTTTCTTCGGCTAAAGGGATGAACTCTGCCGGTGAAATCATTTTGCCTTGGTGTTGCCAGCGGCATAAGGTTTCTGCCCCAACTATGGTGCCGGATTGAATGTCTTTTTGTGGTTGCCAGTGCAAGGTTAACAATTCGTGTTTGATGGCGTGGGCTAATTGCTCTGTGAGCGTGGCTTTATACTCAAGGGCTGCGGCAAGCTCAGGTTGAAAGGCGGTAAACAAGGCATCGCGCTTTGCGAGGTTGGCATCAAGGGCAATGCGAGCAAACCGTAATAAATCTTCTGTAGTTTGGGTGTCAGCAGGGTAGCGTGCTACACCAAAACAACAAGTACTCAGTGCTTCGCCTTGAGAGTAGGGGCTTTGTGCCACCAATGCTTTGGCAAGCTTGGCAATTAAAGACTCAATGTGTGCGTCTGACGATAAGGTAATAGCAAAGGTTGAGTCACTCATTTGGCTCAGCGCTGCTTGGCTAGCGTTTGTTTTAAGAGCCTGAGTCAAGGTGTCAAAAGCCGCTTTTTGTAAGGCATGGCTGGCATTAATGCCATGGCGTGATAACACATGGCTGTGCTGCGTCAGCTCACATAAAATGAGGGTTAATGGCCCTGCCTGCGGCGTATTTAAGGTACGCATTAAGACATGCAAGTTGGGGCAGCTAGTGATGGCATTATGCTCAGCTTGGTACGTCACTGCGCGCTTTGCGGCTTCCTCTTTTGACACATCCCGATAATGAACATCCCACTGCGCTACATCTTCAAGCCAAAACGCATTGGCTTTGAGGCTAGTTTCATAACATTGAAATGCCAAAGCAATGTGGGTGTCTGTGTGGCTTGCCAACTGGGTTATGAGCGCATCAGGGAGCAAATCAGATATGTTGGCTTGCTGCTGAGTGAGTAAGCGCTCGGCAGCTGGGTTAATAAATAGCGGTTTCAAAGTATGATCAAGGGAGATAATCGGATGTGGGTTACGAATTGGGAAAAGGGCGAGGCGCTCAGTTTCTTGCGCTTTTGCTAAATACTTGATGACGTAACGCCCCATGACCACACAAACCAAAATTAGCACTAACGAGAACCCAGCCACGATAGCAACAGTCTGGTTGAGGGCTTGGCGGGCTTGGCGGTAGCCGGCATTGACATCTTGGCTGACTAAATTAGCCAATTGGTTGAGTAAAATTGCCATCGACTCACGGGTTTCGGTCAAGGTGGCTAATTGGGTGCGCGCTGTATCCCAATCCGTGGGGTTGGCGGCTAGGTTCTTTTTGAGTGCTTTTGCCAGTGAATCAATGTGCGTTAATGCATTTTCTAAAGCGTTGCTATGAGCAAAATTAGGATGTGGTGGCAACATGGCAAACTCCAATTGGAGTTGGGTCATGCTTGCACTGTGGAGCCTTTGATAAAGCGGGTTTTCATCCTTTGCGTAATATTCATAAAGCAGCCTTTCTTGCTCTATTAAGAGGGCACTTGCAGCTTTAATGTGGGCAAGGGCTGGGAGCTTTTGATCAACGAGTGTAAAGGTGTCTGATTTAGCTTGTTGTAGCGTGTGATTCACTCCAAACGCCAGCAAAAGACCTGCAATGATCACACTGATAAAAAAGAGGCCGGCTTTAAGGGTGTTTTTACTTTTTGTAGGTGGGGCGTTCACATCAGTCCCTTTGCGTGTTTAAAGTACCTAATAGACCTTAGAACACGCACAGGGATTTCATCGTATTTTTATTCGTTGATGGCTTCGGCGTACGAGCCCAAAATACGGATTGACTGGGTCACATTAGCAAGTTGGTTTAACGCATTCGTGACTTCTTTGGATTTCTGATGGCCTGCCACATCCACATAGAAGACTTCTTCCCATGGGTTATTCGGCATTGGACGCGAGGTAAGCTTTAGAAGGTTCACATCCGCTTCTTTAAAGACCATTAAGGCATCCGCTAAAGCACCAGAGTGCTGCTGCGTGATCATAATTAAGCTGGTTTTAGCGCGAATGTTGGCGGGTAAATCAATAGGGTTACGTGCCACAACAATAAAGCGGCTGTAATTACTGGATTGGTTTGCTAGATGCTCATCGACCACCACAAGGCCACTGCTGCGCCCAGCATGAGCAGAGCCAATGGCGCCACTGTGCGGGGTTTTTAAACATTGTTTAATGGCATCTGTGGTGGAGTCGCAATAGTTAAGATCAAACTGGCCATGGGCTTCTAAGTATTGGCTGCACTGAGCAAATGGCTGCGGATGACCAAATAAACTTTTGATGTCTTCTTTTTTAGTGCCAATGGGAGCTAACAAGCAGTGCTCAACCGGCACATAGGCTTCACCGACAATATGCAAATGGGCATGCAAGATGGCGTCATACACTTCGTTGATAGCGCCAGAGCTGGTGTTTTCAATCGGCAGTAAGCCATAGTCGGCTTGGCCTTGCTCTACCTTGGCAACAATGCCTTTAAAGCTGCTTTCGCCCAATTCAATCACTTTGGACTTTTGCATTTGGAAGTAACGTTGGCAGGCTAATTGGCTGTACGAACCTTGGCCGCCCAAATAAGCCACTTTGATTTGTTCTTTTATGTTGGTGTGTAAGTGCGGGTCGAGCAATTTGGCTTGCTGTAATTGCACTGAGTCATCAATGATGATTTGAAAAATACGCTGAATATAATGGGTATCAAGACCAAGCGCTTCACCTTCAACAAACAAACGTTTAAGTAGGAGTTGTTCGCGTTTTAAATCACGGATCGGCAATTGATTCGCCATTTTATAATCAACAATGGCATTGGCGACGTTGCGGCGTTCACTTAATATTTTTAATAAAGCTTCATCTAAAGATGAAATTGTGTCTCTCAGAGTGTCTAAATCGCTGGACGTCACGCAGGGTTCCTATCAATCATCAAAGGGTTAGAGTTAAGTGCCTTCTTTGCAAGGTAAATTATTGCAGCGAATTGTCAATTGCTAATCAAGGTTAAAAAAAGTGTATTAATAAAAAAGTACCACCATACGGTTATGGAAGGGGAACATTTATGTAAAATAGGTGTTATTACTAGAAAAATTACGTATATTGGACTCCTTTGAAAATAATAATATGTACGTGTAGGGTTCGTTTTGGCTAGCAAGAGAATTCCGCTGAAATTTGGCTTTAACTCACTCAGTATTCGTTTAAGCCTGTTAATCTCCATCATCTGTTTATTAGCAGGTGCTGCGGCGGCAACGCTCATGCTTAAAGCTGAGCATAAACAGCTTTCCCACGAAGAAAACGACGCCCTTGGCGCCAGTGCCGAACGTATTATTACCCAGTTTAATCACCTCATAGATACCAAAAAGAATGTGGCTGTATCGGCTGCGCGTGTGATTGAGTCACAACTTTTTGGTGAAACCACCTTAGTGGCAGGTCCATCACAATTAGCTTTTGATTATGAATATGATTATGCCAAAAGCATTGAGCCAAACAGTGAATCCCGTGCGTTATTCAAAGCACAGTCTGTGTCCCTAGAGCAGCAGCAACTGGCGGCGAAAAGTGCGTCACTGTGGCATGTGTTAAGTCCGCCATTATTGCGCGAATTCCACAGTATTTATTTTGTGTCGACCGATGGCTTTGTACGCATGGCGCCAGGCAAATACATAGATGATGCCAATGCTCAATCGGTAAAAGCCTTGCTGCAAAAAGTAGCGACAGCCAACACCCTAAATAATCCTACTTTAAACCCAGTCTGGACGCGTGCTTATTACGACACCATTTGGCAAAAATGGGTGGTAAGCCTGTTAGTGCCAATTTATCGTGATAATGCATTTTTAGGCGTAGCAGGCTTTGACCTTGATTTAGCCAAGCTTGTGGCACAAGTGCCGGTTGGCGATTCTGAACAAAAACTCTTTATCTTTGATGAGCAAACAAACGTGCTCACACACCCTGCCATCACAACGGGCACGCGCGCTAAACAGATGCGTGCGGGGCAATTATTTAAAGCCAAAGACATAGTGACCAATGAGCTTAATCTGATTGTCAATGACGCAATTCGATTAGCGTTACCGCAAATGGTCAGCTCATACACAGACGTTGATAAGTTTCACATAGTGAATATCCGTAAAGTGGATACCTTAAATTGGTATGTGGGCATTTATAAGCCGCGCTCTGCGGCCATTGCGGCAGTAGACGAGCTGAAAATCAAGTTTTTTGGCCTCTTCATCCTGTATGCGATTTTAGTGGCGTTATTACTCCACCAAGTGCTGTATCAACTCGTGCTTAAACGTATTTTGATGATAGTGCATGCAGTGACCGACTTTGGTAAAGGTGAGCTGAACGCCGCATTGCCACCACCGAGCAAAGATGAAATCGGTGCGCTTAATTCTGCCTGTGGCGAAATGATGACTGAAATTGGCGAGCTGATTGATGGCCTAAATCAACGCATTGTGGAAAAAGAGCAGGCTGAAAAAGCCGCGAAACGTTTATCAAAAGCCGTGTCTTTCTCGGGCTCTGCCATCGTGATTGCCAATGAATCACTGCAAATTGAATACGTAAACCCTAAAATGCTAGAGATGACTGGCATTGAAGAAGGGCAGTTTATTAAGTCGTCGTTGTCCTTCATTTTTGCGGATGACATGTCTTTATTGGTAGATGACATTGAGCTTGATTTACGCAACCGTCATTACTGGCGAGGCGATACCATGCTGCGCAGTGTGCATCACAAGCCGACCTGGGTGAGCTTAAGTATCTCCCCTATACGTGAAGAAAGCGGCAAAATTTCGAGTTATGTGGCATCCGCGCAGGACATCACGTTTGTAAAAGAAAGCCAACGTAAAATGGAGCAATTGGCTTACTTTGATACCCTCACAGGGCTTGCTAACCGTACCTTCTTCCGAATGCAGTTGCGTAAGTCCATGTCGCTTGCTGAACGTGGTCATTATTCCTTTGCACTGTTTTATTTTGACCTAGACGAATTTAAGCGTATTAACGACACCTTAGGCCATGACAGCGGTGACCAACTGCTTGTTGAGGTGGCACCAGCGCATCACCATCACGCACAGGCGGTTATCGCCTGGCTGCAGGTACG
>JBGTXC010000130.1:0-7743 GCA_041937835.1 Alteromonadaceae bacterium
GTAATGATAACGAAGCGGCAACATTGCACGCCCTTACCATGGGGCAAAAACGTACTGAGCAACAAGCCGGCGGCGAAACCTTTGGCCAAACCCTTGCGTGGATCAATTTTCGTTTTTATTTTGCCGTTCTGTTTTGGTTTGTGTTGCTTGGTGCGCCCGGCGCACTTTTTTATGCACTCGTGCGCAGCGCCGCTGATTCAGTGCGCGAAGGCGACAGTCAGTTAAAACAGCACTACCGCTTTTTACACACACTTTTATACTGGCTCGATTTTGCCCCAGCGCGCATTGCCAGTTTTGGTTACCTAGTCATAGGTAACTTCACTCAAGGCACGAGTTGCTGGTTAAAGTACGCTTTGGATTTTTCAGTCAGTAACCGCAAAGTTGTGACATACACAGCCCTTGCTGCAGAGCAAGTAGAGCAAGCGCACATGGGCTGCACATTAGAAGCGGCCTGCATGGTACGTTTGGTTAAGCGCAATATTTTGTTCTTCCTTGCCTTAATTGCGTTATTAACTTTATTTGGTGACCTTGCTTAGCATTGGTCATACCACTTCGTAAAAATGCGGCTTAGGCCGCATTTTTTGTGCCTTGCGCTTGGTTTTTATTCGCTAATTTGAATTAAAAGCTGGTGTCATTCAAGGAACTCTTTTGACCGAGTAGAGGGAGTTTGCTATTTTATACCGCATTAAATTGGTATTACCAATTTACCTAATTGGATAAATTGCAGTGTAAGTTGTTACAAAAGCTAGGGTAAACGCATTGTTGTATTGCGGTTTTTCACCTAGTTTTAGTAGGCACAAGCTGCCACGGATTACGGATAGGTCATTGAAAATTAAAGCCACTAAGCTGTCTGACATCATTTTGCAGCAACTTGAGAACATGATTCTTGAGGGCACCTACGCGCCAGGAGAAAAACTGCCGCCTGAGCGTGAACTTGCAAAACAATTTGAAGTATCACGCCCTTCATTGCGAGAAGCGATTCAAAAGTTAGAAGCTAAAGGCCTAGTGACCCGTAAACAAGGTGGCGGCACCTTTGTCAAAAACCAGTTAGAAGAAGGCTTAACCGATCCTTTGTTTGAACTCATTAGTAAACATCCTGAGTCACAGTTTGATTTACTAGAGTTTCGTCATGCCCTTGAAGGCATTGCTGCGTTTTATGCCGCAATGCGCGGTACAGCAACGGATTATGAGCACATTCAACTGCGTTTTAATGCCATCCAAAGTGCCGGCAATGACCTATTGCAAAAGGCCCGTGCCATCAATGCGTTTCATTACGCAGTGGCTGAAGCCTCACACAATGTGGTGTTGCTACACTTAGTGCGCGGCATGAGCAACTTACTAGAGCAAAATATCCTACAAAATTTAACCGTACTGGTTGAAAAGGCAGACGTAGAGCAGCAGCTGGCGGAACACCGTCAGTTTTTGTGTCAGGCGGTGGTAAACCAACAGCCTGAGCAAGCGCGTCTTGCGAGTAATGCCCATTTAACCTTTATTGAAGAAGCCTTACTGGAAGCGGGCAAAGAGCATTCGCGCATTGAGCGCAGCCTTCGCCGCAGCCAAACCAGTGCGACTGAATAACACCGTAAATTGGTACAAAACATAAGGAACTTTCCGTATGTCTGAAGTCAATAAAATTGACGTTGACGCACTCGAAACCAAAGAGTGGTTACAAGCCCTAGAATCTGTTGTTAAAGAAGAAGGCGTAGAGCGCGCACAATTCTTACTAGAAACCGTGTTAGAGCAAGCACGCCTTGACGGTGTGGATATGCCAACAGGGATCACCACAAATTACGTCAACACCATTCCAGCAGACCAAGAGCCTGCGTACCCGGGTGATGTTAATTTAGAGCGTCGTATTCGCTCTATCATCCGTTGGAATGCGATCATGATCGTTCTACGTGCGTCAAAGAAAGACTTAGAGCTTGGCGGTCATATGGCATCGTTCCAATCGTCAGCGGCATTTTATGAAGTGTGTTTTAACCACTTCTTCCGCGCGCCAAACGACAAAGACGGCGGCGACTTAGTGTATTACCAAGGTCATATTTCACCGGGTATTTATGCCCGTGCCTTTGTGGAAGGTCGCTTAACAGAAGAGCAGCTTGATAACTTCCGCCAAGAAGTAGACGGCAAAGGCTTATCGTCTTACCCACACCCTAAATTAATGCCTGAGTTTTGGCAGTTCCCAACGGTATCTATGGGCCTTGGTCCAATCGCGTCAATTTACCAAGCGCGTTTCTTAAAGTACTTAGATGGCCGTGGCTTAAAAGACACCAGCGAACAGCGCGTGTATGCATTTTTAGGTGATGGTGAAATGGATGAGCCAGAATCACGTGGTGCGATTTCGTTTGCTGCCCGTGAAAAGCTCGACAACCTGTGTTACCTCATCAACTGTAACCTTCAGCGCTTAGACGGCCCAGTAATGGGTAACGGTAAAATCATCCAAGAGCTAGAAGGCCTATTTAAAGGTGCTGGCTGGAACGTGATTAAAGTTGTCTGGGGTTCAGGCTGGGACAAACTCCTTGCTAAAGACACCACAGGTAAATTACTGCAGCTGATGAACGAAACCATCGACGGCGATTACCAAACCTTCAAATCAAAAGATGGTGCCTACGTACGTGAGCACTTCTTTGGTCGTTACCCTGAAACTGCAGCCCTAGTTGCAGACATGACAGACGAAGAAATCTTTGCCTTAAAACGCGGTGGTCATGAGCCATCAAAACTGTTTGCTGCCTTTAAAGCGGCGCAAGAAACCAAAGGACGTCCTACGGTGATCCTTGCTAAAACAGTTAAAGGTTACGGCATGGGTGAAGCGGCAGAAGGTAAAAACATTGCCCACCAAGTGAAGAAAATGGACATGACCCACGTTGAGCACCTACGTTCACGTTTAGGGTTACAAGACTTAGTGTCGGATGAGGCGCTAAAAGACTTACCATACCTTACGCTTGAAGAAGGCTCAGCAGAATACGAATACCTACATGCGCGCCGTAAAGCGCTGCATGGGTACACGCCGCAGCGTCTGCCTAACTTCACTGAAACTTTAACCTTGCCAGAGCTTGATGCCTTTAAGCCATTGCTAGATGAGCAAAAGCGTGACATCTCAACCACCATGGGCTTTGTTCGTGCATTAAATGTACTACTGAAAGACAAAAACGTTGGCAAAAACATCGTGCCTATCATTGCTGATGAAGCACGTACTTTTGGTATGGAAGGTTTATTCCGTCAAATCGGTATTTACAACCCGCACGGCCAAAACTACACGCCGCAAGACCGTGACATCGTGTCTTACTATAAAGAAGACACCAATGGTCAAGTACTGCAAGAAGGCATTAACGAGCTAGGTGCTATGTCATCGTGGGTGGCGGCGGCAACGTCTTACAGCACCAACGATCTACCTATGATCCCGTTCTACATCTACTACTCAATGTTTGGGTTCCAACGTGTCGGTGATATGGCATGGATGGCGGGTGACCAACAAGCGCGTGGTTTCTTACTAGGTGCAACCGCAGGACGTACGACCCTAAATGGTGAAGGTCTACAGCACGAAGATGGTCACAGCCACATTTTGGCTAACACGGTTCCTAACTGTATTTCGTATGACCCAACCTTTGTGTACGAAGTGGCCGTGATCATGCAAGACGGTATCCGCCGCATGTATGGTGAAGACCAAGAAAACATCTTTTATTACCTAACGCTGATGAACGAAAACTACGCACAGCCGGCCATGCCAGAAGGTGCTGAAGAAGGCATTCGTAAAGGTATTTATAAGCTTGAGTCATACCAAGGTGATAAAGCCAAAGTACAGCTATTAAGCTCAGGCACCATCATGAATGAAGTGCGTAAAGCTGCGGATATTCTTGCCAAAGACTATGGCGTGTCGTCAGACGTGTTCTCAGTCACGTCATTTAACGAAATCACCCGTGATGGCCAAGATGCGGACCGCTTTAATATGCTAAACCCAGAAGCAGACGCACGTACGCCGTACATTGCCACTGTAATGGATGACAGCCCTGCAATCGCCGCAACCGATTACATGAAAAACTACGCAGAACAAGTACGCGCTTTCTTACCAACATCACAATACCGTGTGTTAGGTACAGATGGTTACGGCCGCTCTGATAGCCGTGAAAACTTACGCCGTCACTTTGAAGTGAATGCCGGTTATGTGGTGGTTGCTGCATTAACTGAGCTTGCGAAAAAAGGCGATGTTGAAAAGTCAGTGGTGGTTGATGCCATTAAGAAATTTGACATCGACAGCAACAAAATCAACCCACTGTACGCATAAGAGGAAGCGCTATGACAATCGAAATTAACGTACCAGATATCGGTGCCGATGAGGTTGAAGTAACCGAAATCTTGGTTAAAGTGGGCGACACTGTTGAGCCAGAGCAGAGCCTCATCACAGTTGAAGGCGATAAAGCCTCAATGGAAGTGCCAGCAAGCCAAGGCGGTGTGGTAAAAGAAATTAAAGTGAGCGAAGGCGACAACGTTGCCACAGGCACCTTAATCATGATTTTTGAAGGTGAAGCAGACTCTGCTGCGCCTTCAGAGCCTGCCAAGAGCGAGCCTAAGGCACCTGCTAAAAGTGGCGGCAGCACAGTTGAAGTTACAGTTCCTGACATCGGTGATGACGAAGTGGAAGTCACTGAAATCATGGTTGCTGTTGGCGACAGTGTTGAGGTAGAGCAATCCATCCTTAATGTGGAAGGCGACAAAGCGTCGATGGAAGTACCTGCCCCTGTGGCCGGTACGGTAAAAGACATCAAAGTGAACGTGGGTGATAAAGTAAAAACGGGTTCTTTGGTGTTTATTTTCGCAACTGGCGAGGATGCATCTGCTGAACCTGACGCGCCAGCCTCAGAGGACGCGCCATCAGCTGCTGCGCCAAGCGCAAAAGACGTGACAGTGCCAGATATTGGTGATGACGAAGTCGAAGTCACTGACATCATGGTCGCCGTTGGCGATAGCGTGAGTGCTGAGCAGTCGATTTTAAACGTGGAAGGCGATAAAGCCGCCATGGAAGTACCAGCACCTTTTGCAGGCATTGTAAAAGAAATCAAAGTGGCTGTGGGCGATAAGGTAAAAACCGGGTCTTTAGTGTTTGTTTTTGAAGTGGAAGGTGAGGCACCAAAAGCGGCAACAAGCAAAACATCTGAGCCTGAAAAAGCACAATCGCCAGCCAAAGCACCAGAAAAAGCCACTCCGGCACCTGCTGCAAAAGCTGAAAAAGACGAGTTCGTCGCAAACAGCGATTACGCACACGCGTCTCCTGTAGTGCGCCGCTTAGCCCGTGAATTTGGTGTTAACCTTGCCAAAGTAAAAGGCACTGGCCGCAAAAACCGCGTCATCAAAGAAGACGTGCAAAACTACGTGAAAGACTTAGTGCGTAAAGTGGAGTCAGGCCAAGTATCTACAAGCTCAAACGGCGGCGGGTTAGATCTTATCCCATGGCCGAAAGTGGACTTTGCCAAGTTTGGTGAGGTGGAAGAGAAGAAGCTTTCGCGCATTCAAAAGATTTCAGGTGCTAACCTTGCGCGTAACTGGGCGATGATCCCGCATGTAACGCAATTTGATGAAGCCGACATCACCACTCTTGAAGCCTTCCGTAAAGAGCAAAATGCGCTAAACGAGAAGAAAAAACTGGGTGTTAAAATTACGCCATTGGTGTTCATCATGAAAGCGGCTGCCAAAGCGCTTGAAGAGTTCCCAACCTTTAACTCGTCATTGTCACAAGACGGCGAAAGCCTGATTTTGAAAAAATACGTGCACATTGGTATTGCGGTTGATACGCCAAACGGCCTAGTGGTTCCTGTGGTACGTGATGTAAACAAAAAAGGCATCATTGAACTTTCTCGCGAGCTAATGAAAATCTCGAAAAAAGCCCGTGATGGCAAGCTTACCGCATCTGATATGCAAGGCGGCTGCTTTACTATTTCAAGCCTAGGTGGCATTGGTGGTACAGCATTTACACCGATTGTAAACGCGCCAGAAGTGGCCATCTTAGGTGTGTCTAAGTCAGACATGAAACCAAAGTGGAATGGCAAAGAATTTGAGCCGCGCTTAATGGTACCGCTTAGCTGCTCATACGATCACCGTGTGATTGACGGCGCTTTGGCGGCACGCTTTACAGCGACACTGGCAAGCTACCTGAGTGACATTCGTCAATTAGTGATGTAAGCCACATCCCAGCGAGATCCTATTTGATTTGGCTGGGATTTTCCCCAATTTGGGTGATACAATCGAACATATAACAGAAACTTGCCGTCTCCTTATGCAAATTGGGTGTTGGCAGGAAACGGTAAGGGTTTAACCCGTTCTAATAAATAAGGTAATAGCATGAGCAACGAAATCAAAACGCAAGTCGTTGTACTAGGCGGTGGTCCTGGTGGTTACTCTGCAGCGTTCCGCGCAGCAGATTTAGGTTTAGAAGTGACACTCATCGAGTCACGCAGCACTCTAGGTGGCGTGTGCTTGAACGTAGGTTGTATTCCTTCAAAAGCGCTACTTCACGTTGCTAAAGTGATTGATGATGCCAGCGAAATGGCGTCACATGGTGTTACATTCGGTAAGCCAGAATTCGACCTAGATAAAATCCGCTCATGGAAAGACTCTGTGATTGGTCAACTTACTGGCGGCCTAGACGGCATGGCTAAAATGCGTAAAGTGAAAGTAGTAAACGGCTACGGTAAATTCACTGGCGCTAACAGCATCACAGTAGATAACGACGGCGAAACCACAGTTGTTAACTTTGATAACGCCATCATCGCGGCGGGTTCACAGCCAGTAAGCCTACCTTTCATCCCTGAAGATGAGCGTATCATTGACTCAACAGGTGCCCTAGAGCTTAAAGACATCCCAGGCAAAATGTTAGTGCTAGGTGGTGGTATCATCGGCCTAGAGATGGGCACTGTATACCGCGCACTTGGCGCAGAAGTGGATGTGGTTGAATTTGCAGATCAGCTAGTACCTGCTGCTGACAAAGACATCATCAAAGTGTACCAAAAGTACGTGAAAGACAAGTTCAACGTGATGCTGTCAACTAAGGTTGTTGCAGTCGATGCGAAAGAAGACGGTCTGTACGTTAGCTTTGAAGGTAAAAAAGCACCAGCTGAGCAAGTACGTTACGACAAAATCTTAGTTGCTGTTGGCCGTACGCCTAACGGTAAACTACTTGATGCAGACAAAGCAGGTGTTAACGTGGACGAGCGTGGCTTTATCAATACAGATAAGCAAATGCGCACTAACGTTAACCACATTTATGCAATCGGTGACATCGTTGGTCAGCCTATGCTTGCGCACAAAGCGGTTCACGAAGCACACGTGGCAGCTGAAGTGATCTCAGGTCAGAAACATTTCTTCGATCCGAAATGCATTCCTTCAATCGCTTACACTGATCCAGAAATCGCATGGGTAGGTGTAACTGAGAAAGAAGCGAAAGAGCAAGGCCTTAACATTGAAACTGCGGTATTCCCGTGGGCTGCATCGGGCCGTGCAATCGCATCAGCGCGTACTGAAGGTCAAACTAAGCTAATCTTTGATAAAGACTCAGGTCGTATCTTAGGTGGTGCTATGGTAGGTATCAACGCAGGTGAAATGCTAGGTGAAATTGGTCTTGCGGTTGAAATGGGCGCAGACGCTGAAGACATCGCATTGACGATTCACGCGCACCCAACCTTAAACGAATCAATCGGTCTTGCGGCTGAGATTTTCGAAGGGTCAATCACTGACTTACCAAACAAAAAAGCA
>JBGTXC010000131.1:0-7728 GCA_041937835.1 Alteromonadaceae bacterium
GAGCTAGCCTTGTTCCTTATTTACTTGAGAAGGGACACAAAGTTTCCATTTATGATATTATGTTTTTTGGTGATCAATTTTTGCCAAAGAATAACCCAAACCTAAAAGTTATAAATGGAGATATAAGAGATTCAGAAACAAGCTTCAAAAATCTTGCGAAGGTTATGATGTTTTTTTGCACTTAGCATGCATATCTAATGACCCCAGTTTTGAACTTAATCCTACACTTGGGCGATCTATAAATTTAGATGCGTTTACATCTTTAGTAGAAATTGCAAAAAAAGCAATAAACAACGCTTGACCTCAAGTTAACTTGAGGTATTAGGCTCTAGGAAAATCCACCACTGAGTACTTGTATGATTTCCCAAACACCTGTGTTGCACCATTCGCGCTTAAATCGGTTTACGCCTTATGTCTGGCTACTGATTTGCGGCAACTTTTTTATTCGTGGCAGCTTTTACATGATTTGGCCATTTGTCGCCATGCTGCTTTTGAATGACTACCATTTCAGCGCCACAGACGTGGGGCTACTGCTCACTAGCGCCGCTGTGTTAGCAAAAGTCATGTCGCTTTATACCGGTTACCTATCCGATAAAATTGGTCGCCAACCTGTGATGGTGCTGGCATCTGTCATCGCAATAGTGGCGTTTAGCATGTTGGCTTTTGCCAATACCGCCTTACTATTTGCTATGAGTGTGGCACTGGCGAGCTTACCCCGTGCGCTTTGGGATGCCCCCAGTAAAGCCCGTATCAGTGATGAACTCACACACGATGAAGACCGCGAATTGGCATTTCAAATCTTGTATTTTGCCGTTAATGTCGGCGCGGCCATTGGGCCCTTAGCGGGCTTATGGTTAGGTTTTAGCGGTGACCCAAAAGCCTTTTTATTGGTCGCATTTTTGTATGGCGCCTTTTTAATTGCGCTATTGCTAATCAAAAACAATGCCAGCCAAGTAAGGCACGCCAAGGGCACTGTCTCATTTGCCAGAGCCATGATGCAGGTCTCAAAGGATATGCCTTTTATGCTGATCATCGCCGCCAACACCTTTATTTATTTTGTGTATGCGCAAGGGGATGCCAGCTTAATCCAATACCTGACGCTCAGTGAGGCAACCCACTTAGTCACTTTGGTCTCTACTTTGATATTTACTAACGCCATGATTATTGTGCTGTGCCAATTTCCTTTTGCATACTTACTGCGAGCATGGCCATTAAAGTACAAGCTCTACTTAGGGGCAGGTTTATTACTCATTGCCCAATTGGGTTATGCCATGTCATCCCCTCAAGTATTTTACCATTGGGTGCTTGCTACTGTGGTGCTCAGCCTAGGTGAAGCCATTCTTTTTGCAAACATGAACATAGTGCTGGATAAGCTGTCACCTTTAGGTGCTAAGGGCAGCTATTTTGCCGTCGCAGGAATGGCCGATATGGGCTTTGCATTTGCGCCATTACTGGGCGGTATGGTGATACAGTTTGTAGGTGGGCCGGCACTCTTTTTAATCAGTACGCTTATCACTTTATTTGGTATGCTTTTGTATCGCTTAGCTTTTACTAACAAGGACCCACACTATGCCTAGTGCACAATGCCAATGTGGCTCGCACACCCTTTCACTTAAACAGTCTCCTGTGAGGGTGTCCATTTGCCATTGCTATGATTGCCAAAAGCGTACCGGTAGTCCGTTTGCTGAGCAGGCGATGTTTGTAAAAGAAGCGCTCACACTAAAAAGCGAAGGGCACTTAGAGTGCTTTCAGAGGCTCACTGCAACAGGCAGCATTAATTTTCACTTTTGCCAAACCTGTGGCAATACCTTGTATTACACGCGGGATGATAAGCATGTGTTAGTGCCTGTCGGCCTGTTAGCACAAAGCGAGCAATACACACCTGAAGTCAGTGTGTATCAGGAGCGCTGCCATGCTTGGCTCACCGAGTTAGATTGGCTAGCCAGCATGCAGGTAATTGATTAACGGCGGTTTTTACGAGCGCGAGCGCGGCGGGCTTTTTTCTCTGCTTCTTTGGCGGCTTTTTTAGCTTCAAGCTCTTGGCGTTTTACGGCAACCTCGGCTTCTTCTTTCTCACGCATGGCTGGGGTTTCCATGGTGATTTTACCAATCACGGCATCGCGCAGTTCATTGATTAAGATTTCTGCCATTTTGTGTGTGTCTACCACACCACCAGAGCGCACACAGCCGCGGTTACGTCCTGCCAATTCCATAAACTCCCAATCCGTCTCTGGCAGAGCATCTATTTTATAGCGGCTTTTCAGTAACTCTGGGTAAGCCGTAAGTAGGTATTCAGCGGTGTAGCTGGCGACTTCTTCATAATCGATGGCGGTGTCACGAATAGCACCTGTTGCTGCCAAGCGATAGCCTGAGTTTTCGTTTTCTACTTTAGGCCATAGCATGCCTGGCGTGTCGTAAAGCATGATGCCGTCTTCAAGCTTAATACGTTGCTGCGCCTTAGTGACCGCAGGCTCGTTCCCTGTCTTTGCGACTATTCGCCCAGCAAGGGTGTTAATCAGCGTAGATTTACCGACATTAGGAATACCCATGATCATGGCTTTGATTTGTTTATCCGCACCCACTTTGTGAGGCACTAATTTTTGGCAAAGCTGAGTAATGGTGCTCATTTCGTGGGCTTTTTCATGACCTAATGCTAACGCTTTAACACCGCTTTCCTGCTCAAGGTATGCCATCCACGCTTTGGTAAGCTCTGGATCTGCTAAATCTGCTTTATTAAGTATTTTGATGACCGGCTTGCCTTCACGCAAAGCACCCACCATAGGGTTTTCACTGCTGTATGGGATACGCGCATCCAGCACTTCAATGATAACGTCCATCTGCGGCATGATGTCTTTAATTTCATTGCGCGCTTTGTTCATGTGTCCAGGGAACCATTGAATGGCCATGAAAAGTCTCCAAATTATCTCACTGTGCGTATTTTACCAGTTTCCGCTCTGTGTGTGGTTAGCTTGTGCGGTATACTGGCAAAAAACATGATATTGAACTTCCCATGGCCTTAAAAGCAACCATAGTAAAAGCCCACGTTAACCTTGCTGACATGGATGACAATCGCTACTTTGATTTTCATACCACAATGGCACAGCACCCTTCAGAAACGCCGCAGCGATTATTGATCCGCTTGTTGGCATATACGCTTAATTACACTGAATCACTGACTTTCACAAAAGGCCTGTGTGAAGAAGACGAACCAGAAATTTGGCAAAAATCGCTCACTGATGACATCGAGTTATGGATAGACCTGGGTCTTCCTGATGAAAAGCGTATTAAAAAAGCCTGCCAAAAAGCCAAACAGGTGATCATCTACAGCTATGGGGAAGGCAGCCAAACCCAGTGGTGGGAAAAGGTTAAAAATAAAGTCGCTCAGTTTAAAAACCTCCAGGTAATTAGCCTTGATGCACAGCAAACACAAGCGCTTAGTGAGTTATACCAGCGCAGTTTGCAATGGCAAATTACTCAGTCGGATGGTGAAATTTGGGTGAATGATGGTAACCACAACATCACTTTAACCCCAGAACGTAAAATGTAATCAAGTGTAAGAGACTGTTAAGGTTCAGTTTTGATTCACTGAAAAATCGCTTTTATTAACTTAACTAAGGAGCTAGTTATGTTGAAAGCGATTTTTTTACCTCTGATTTTCCTCGCCAGCGCACTGCCTGTGTACGCTGAGGATGTAAAACACGACGTTGCAGTTAAAGTATCCCGAGCCCAAAGCCCTGAGCGCAACATGGCAGAGCTTGCCCTAAAAGGTGCTAAAGCTGCCCCACAATACCATGGCGCACAAGAAGCGTGGGTGTACGACATTCACACTCAGCTAAGCCAGGATTATGACCAAGATGGCTATTATCAAAGCCTCACATTGGATATTGATTTTGACAGCATTTATCAATCCCACGCTGTCTATGCTGACTTCTACTTAGTGAGCCTTGCCGGGGAAAAAACCTTTTTGTATAGCTCAAATGCCTTTGTGTTGTATGGCGATTCACATAACGACAGGCAGCGCTTTCAGTTTCAATTGATTGATACATATTACGCTGACTTATACAGCATGGAAGTACGCTTATATGATGCTGATACTCATGCCCTGCAAGCTCATGAAGACGGGGTGTCTCATAGCAGCTTACGAGACTTGCCATTAGAGAGCCAAACGCTAGACCAATATCATTCAGTGGCAATCCATGACTTATCATTAACGCTTGATAATGACTATGACCACAATGGCTATTACGAGTCTTTTGCGTTAGATGTGGATCTCGACAGTCAATTTGCAACGCAGCATGTGTATCTTAAGCTGTTTATGAACGGCCGTGAGATTTATCAAAGCAGCGTGTTTCATATTCATGGCCATGATTACGATGATAAACAGCATCTTGATGTTACGCTCGTGTCGGGGTTTTATGCCGGCTACTACGATTTAGAAGTTGCCGTATTTGATGCTGACGACCATCGCCCATTGAGCCGATACTATGCAGCTGATTGGGCCGTGTTAAGTAACATTCCGCTGGAGTCACAGCATCAGCATGGTGGGCAGCATGTGGAAGTAACACGCAGTAGTGGTAGCCTCTTCTACGTGCTCCTGTTACTCTCAATGGCAGCTATGGGTCGCCGCTGGAAATAGGAAAGAGTATGTCAGTGCCTAAGGTCATTATTTTGCATGGGTTATATATGTCCGGCATTGTTATGCAGCCTTTAAACTTAAAGCTCAAAAAGTCAGGTTATGAGACCCTTAACCTGACTTACAACACCCTCACTCCAGATAAAGAGCAAATCTTTAAAGATATTGACGCTTTTATTGGGGATAGTGCAGCGGCATTTGTATGCCACTCCATGGGCGGTTTAATTGCTCGCGCATACTTAGAGCATGGCTCACCGGCCAGCCAGCAAGTCGAAAAGGTCATTACCTTAGGCACACCACACCAAGGGGCTTCTTTAGCTCAGCATATGCAAGACAAAGGGTTTGATTTGCTACTTAAAAACTCGGTCGAGTTTTTGCTGTCGCCAAGTCATGACTGGCCGTTCAAAGCTAAGTTATTCAGCATTGCCGGTGACTTACCCATAGGGCTGATGCCCTTTATCAAAAAAGGCAGTGAGTCAGACGGCACCGTCTTACTTGATGAAACCAAACTGCAAGGCATGGCAGAGCACAAAGTGTTTCACTTAAGTCACACCAGCATGATCTATTCTCAAAAGGTGATTGATTACATCACTGAGGTGTTACACCGCCCATAAACTTTGCTTATAGCCCTTTGTATTCATACTTTTCTGCATACTTGTATGCCAAGTAAGTGATTAGAGCAATAATGAATGGCACAGGTGCAGCAATGTAGCCGAGCCATTCTGGCGCTAGGAAAAATGCGCCCGCAATATGCCCGACCAAACCTATGGCAAACACCACAATCGCAATTAAGGTTACTTGGATTTCTAAATTTTTAAGTGCGCGTAACATAGTCACCTCCATTAAGTTATCCCTAGTATGGATAAGGTCTGCCTCTCATGGTTTGATCCACATCAAGTGAATAAAAACAAAGCAGCTGAAAGTTTTAAGGCGCTTTAAGGTCTATTGTGCAGTTATTAAAAACACACAAGGTCTATGTATGTATCAACGCATTGCCGCGGGGTTGGTCAGCCTCTCGCTACTCTTACTTGGGGTAAGCACCTTTTTGCAAGGTAGCCATGGCAGCATTAACTTAGTCACGGCGTTTTATAACGTGTCAGACTTATTAAGCGAGTCAGCGTTTGCCAATATCACTGCCCTTTGGTTAATCGTCACTGCTTTGGTTTGGGGGTTATTTAGCTTAAAACGCTTTACGCATAGGCCAACATTACTGTGGCTAAGCTTAATCACCGCTTTGATGCCTTTACTGACGTTAATCAGCCCTGACCGTTACATTGCTTCATTAGGTGGTTTTCCTGTGTTGGGATCAGGGCAAGGCATCATTAAATATGCAGCACTGGTTTGTCTCGCCTTAGTAATTGCATTACCTGAGCAATGGACTCAACGCCAAAAAGCTTTATTAAATTATTTCCCTGTTGCCTTAGTGCTGGCGTGGATAGGTGGCTTGAAGTTCATGGCATTTGAAGCAAAAGGCATTGAGCCATTAGTCAGCAGCTCGCCTTTTATGGCATGGTTGTATGATGTTTTCTCGCTGCAAGGCGCATCTAACCTAATTGGTGTGTACGATGTCATTGCGCTACTGCTATTAGGCATCGGCTTATTTAAGCGAGTTTTGCTACCTTATGGGGTTACCATGGCTGGCGCCGTGTTTGTTGTAACGCAAACCTTTTTAGTGACTTGGGATGGCGCTTTATCTGGTGCCCATGTACTGACAAGCTCAGGGCAGTTCATCATCAAGGATCTCTGGTTTATTGCTAACCTAGTCCTTATATTTAGCCTTTCCATCGATAAAACCGAACAAACTGATAGTTTTGTTTGACTTTATAACGTAATGATTAGGCACCATACTGATATTTAATCATCAACGTCAAACGGAGGGACTATGTCTCAAGTAAGTGTGATCGGATTAGATAGCAACAAAAGCAAAAACATCATTGATGCGCTTAATGGCTTACTCAGCAGTTATCAAATTCAATATATGAATGCCCGAGGCTTTCATTGGAACATCAAAGGCAAAGAGTTCTTTGAGTTGCACGTAAAGTTTGAAGAAATTTATACCTTACTACTTGAAAAGGTCGATGAAATTGCAGAGCGTATTCTCACATTAGGTGGGCAGCCGCTACATGGCTTTTCTGACTACTTGGAAATCAGCCAAATCAAAGAAGCTAAAAACATCAGTGACGGTGTTGCCTCAGTTGAAAATGTGGTGTCAGGCTACAGCACTTTGATCAAAACCCAACGCGACATTTTAGCGTTAGCAGGCGATGCAGATGATGAAGGCACAGCCGCACTCATGAGCGACTACATCAAAGAACAAGAGAAGTTAGTCTGGATGCTCAAAGCGTATCTCGGCTAAACAGCTTTTTAGCTCTATACAAAACCCTGCCTATGCAGGGTTTTTTAATGCCTTAAAAACACTACATCATGGCTGCCTCAAAGCTTTGAAACAGAGTATCCATCTAAGCAAACATAATGAGTAATCACATATGTTAAGAGGGGAAAGATTTGGCTTAGTGTTCAATCAATACCCAAATCATATTTAAAGGTCGCGTTATGAAAAGGAGATCGGCTCATTGCCTATAAGATCTAAGAAGGAAATAAGAGTGTGGTCTTTACTCTGATCAAGTTTTTCAGAGTGAGGTATGATGGTTTATTTCAACCCATAAAACAAAAACCCCGACGCGCTAGCATCGGGGTTTTCTAAATGAGGACCTGGCAATGACCTACTCTCACATGACATCTGCCACACTACCATCGGCGCTGTTGCGTTTCACTACTGAGTTCGGCATGGGGTCAGGTGGTTCCACAACGCTATGATTACCAGGATAATTCTGTTGCACTATCTCAAGTGCCAATCCGGAAAGCTGTTTCTAATATTAAATTCGTTTCAAATCGTCTACTTCAGTTCACTAACTTCTGATTCAATCAGTCCATAAACGCCTTTGGCGTTGTATGGTTAAGCCTCACGGGTAATTAGTACTGGTTAGCTCAACGTATCACTACGCTTCCACACCCAGCCTATCAACGTTGTAGTCTCCAACGGCCCTTCAGAAGACTTAAAGTCTTAGTGAGAACTCATCTCGAGGCTCGCTTCC
>JBGTXC010000132.1:0-7721 GCA_041937835.1 Alteromonadaceae bacterium
AACGGAACCTCTGGCGAGCACATAGCACCTAATTCATTGTCGCCCTGAGGTTCCTACCTTGGGGTTTTTTATTTTTTACACGAATTAAAGTTAGGAAAGACAATGAACACATCAAACCGACTGCGTATTGCAATCCAAAAATCGGGCCGTTTATCTAAAGACTGCCAAGACCTACTTAAGCAAATGGGCGTAAAACTTAACCTACGCGAACAACGCCTCATTGCACACTCTACTAATATGCCAATCGACGTACTGCGCGTGCGCGATGACGATATTCCAGGCCTAGTTATGGATGGCGTGTGTGACTTAGGTATTGTGGGTGAAAACGTACTAGAAGAAGAACAAAGCGAACGTGCCCGCCAAGATGTTGCCAGCGAATTCAATAAGCTCGCTAAACTTGATTTTGGTTATTGCCGCCTAGCACTTGCGTGGCCACAAGAGCTTGGTGCACAACAAAAAGAATGGTTTAACGGTAAACGCATCGCTACGACCTACCCTGAGATTTTAGGCAGTTACTTAAAGCGTGAAGGCATTGATGCAAGCGTTGTCATGCTGACGGGTTCTGTGGAAGTAGCACCTCGTGCGGGCCTTGCTGATGCCATTTGTGATCTTGTATCAACCGGTGCCACGCTTGAGGCAAACGGTTTAATGCAAGGCGACACCATCATGGAATCAAACGCCTGTTTAATCCAAACCCGCAAAGCAATCAGCGCTGAGAAACAAGCATTAATCGATAAGCTACTGCCGCGTTTACGCGCTGTAAAACAAGCAAAAGAAAGCAAATACATCATGCTACACGCACCAAAAGCCAAGCTGGATGAAGTGTGTGACTTATTACCGGGCTCAAACCGCCCAACCGTATTAACGCTTGCCGGTTCTGACGACACAGTTGCCTTACACATGGTGAGCTCAGAAACCCTATTTTGGGAAACCATGGAAGAGCTTAAAGCCTTAGGTGCAAGCTCAATCTTAGTGATGCCAATTGAAAAAATGATGGAGTAAGGCATGTTGATTTGGCAAGCCCTCAGTGAATTAGAGCAGCAAGCGGCGCTTAAGCGCCCTGCTGTTAGCGTGCAAGCGGACGTGGAAAAAGCCACCCGCGCGATTTTAGATGACGTCCAGCAACAAGGTGATGCCGCCCTTAAAAACATGGCAGCAAAATTTGATGGCCGCGATATCAATGCGCCGCTGTTAGTCCCAGCGGCAGAGATAGCAAGTGCAGAAGCGGCACTTAGCCCTGCGCTTAAAGCCGCCATCGATACGGCATACAGCAATATCCGCACATTTCACGAGGCGCAATTGCCAAGTCCTATTCGCCTAGAAACTATGCCAGGCGTGCGCTGTGAGCTACGTTTTGAAGCCATTGAGTCAGTGGGTATTTATGTGCCAGGTGGCAGCGCACCGCTTCCTTCTAGCGTATTAATGCAAGGGGTGTTGGCGCAACTAAGTGGCGCCAAAGACATCGTACTTGCCACCCCAGTGAAAGGCGACACGCCAATCCACCCTGCTATTTTGTATGCTGCTAAGCGCTGTGGCATTAGCACTATTTTGCAAGTAGGTGGCGCTGGCGCCATTGCGGCGATGGCCTATGGCACTGAAAGCATCACTAAGGTGAACAAAATCTTTGGCCCGGGCAATGCGTTTGTCACTATGGCGAAGCAATTAGTGGCGCAAAATGTGCCTGGCCTTGCGATTGATATGCCAGCTGGCCCATCAGAGGTGTTAGTGATTGCCGATGAGCGTGCTAATCCGGCCTTTATTGCCGCAGATTTATTATCCCAAGCTGAGCACGGCCCAGACTCGCAAGTGATTTTACTGACCAACAGTGAAGCGGTTGCTACTGCCACGCAAAAAGAGCTAGACGAGCAAGTTGCCCGTTTAAGCCGTAAAGGCATTGCAGAGGCGGCGCTGGCTAATTCGTCTTTAATCGTCACCCAAGATTTAGACCAAGCCTTTGCCATTTCAAATGAATACGGCCCAGAGCACCTGATTTTACAGATCAAAGATGCCGAGCGTTATGTGGATAGCGTTAAAGCTGCCGGCTCTATTTTTGTGGGCGACTACACGCCAGAGTCAGTGGGTGATTACGCCTCAGGCACTAACCACGTGTTACCGACTTACGGCTATTCTAAAGTGTATTCAAGCTTAAGCCTGTTAGACTTTTTCCGTACTTACACAGTGCAAAGTGTGTCTAAAGCGGGGCTTGCCACCTTAAGCAGCGCCATTTTACCTTTGGCTGACGCCGAAGGGCTTGATGCCCACGCTAATGCGGTAAGCATACGTTTAAAGGAGCAAAACTAGTGGCCATTCCATTACCTAAACACGTTGCAAAGCTCACGGCGTATAGCTCTGCTAAAAGTGAAAAAATCACCGGCACTACGTGGCTCAATGCCAACGAAAGCCCGTACGATGATGCCCGCACAGTGGCGCTTAAAGGCTTAAACCGCTATCCGGATCCACAACCTGAAGGAGTGCTTAGCCGTTACAGCCAATACGCAGGTGTTACCCAAAACCAAGTGATGATGACTCGCGGCGCAGACGAAGGCATTGAGCTGTTAGTGCGTACTTACTGTGAACCAGGCGTAGATGCCATCACTATTTTTGCGCCCACTTACGGCATGTATAAAGTCACCGCTGAGAGTAATAACGTGGCGCTTAATGTGCAGTCGCAAGCCGACCTCACAGAAAAGTCAGCTGCTGAAATCGCTAAAAGCACAGCGGGCAGCCGCTTGGTTTTTGTGTGTAACCCAAATAACCCAACCGGTGCGTTGCTGCCAAAAGCACGCATTGCTGAGATTCAAAGTGCGCTCAGTGATGAGCAAATTTTGGTGGTGGATGAAGCCTACATTGAATTTGCCGCCGACGAATCATCTGCTGCGCTCATCAGTAAAGGCAACGTGGCTGTGCTGCGTACCTTATCTAAAGCCTTTGCCATGGCAGGGCTTAGAAGTGGCTTTTTGATCGCAAGTGACACACTCCTTGCGCCAATTCGCAAAGTCATTGCCCCTTACCCAATCCCAGGTGTGGTGGCAAGCATTGTTGAAGATGCGTTAAGTGATGATGGCATCAACACCATGCGTGCCCGCGTACGTACCCTCAATGAACTAAAAGCCGCGCTGTTTGACTGGCTAAAAAGCAGCCCTGCCATTGATGAGGTGCACCCAAGTGCCGGCAACTTTATTTTATGCCGCGTCACAGATGCCAGCATGCTCAAAAACGCCCGTGACATGGGCCTCATTTTACGCCCATTTGTACTTTGGGATAACAACCGCTACGTCCGCATTAGCATAGGTAGCTCAGAAGAATTAAGTGAAGTAAATCGTTGGTTAGCATCGATTGCAAGTGACAATCAAAAAGGAATCGCCTAGTCATGGCTAAGCCCTATTTATTTATAGACAGAGACGGCACACTCGTTGAAGAGCCGCCAGTAGATAAACAACTCGACACCTTGGCAAAGTTACGTTTTGAGAAAAACGTGATCCCTGCCCTGTTAAAACTACAAAGCGCAGGTTACCGCTTAGTGATGGTGTCTAACCAAGATGGTTTGGGAACAGATAGCTTCCCGCAAGCGGATTTTGATGCCCCACACGACAAGATGATGGACATCTTCCAAAGCCAAGGCATTCACTTTGATGAAGTGCTTATTTGCCCACACTTTGACGATGATAAGTGTGCCTGCCGTAAGCCTAAAACTGGGCTATTAAAAACCTTACTGCAATCAGGCAAGGTAGATTTAGCGCGCTCGTACGTGATTGGCGACCGCCAAACAGACGTTGAGCTTGCCGAAAACATCTGTGCTAACCCAATTCTTTATAAAGACAATTGGGATGAAATCGTAACTATGCTGCTTACGCCAAACCGCACAGCCAGCATTAGCCGTGGCACCAAAGAAACCCAAATCGCGATTGATTTAAATCTTGATAGCGGCGCTAAAGGCAGCATTGGTACCGGCCTTGGCTTTTTTGACCACATGCTGGACCAAATTCGCACGCACGCCAACATTGGCTTAAATGTGGCAGCCAAAGGCGATTTACACATTGATGACCACCACTTAGTGGAAGACGTAGGGATTGCCCTAGGCCAAGCCCTAAAACAAGCACTTGGCACTAAAGCCCACATTGGTCGCTATGGGTTTTGTTTACCTATGGATGAGTGCCGCGCTGAAGCACAAATTGACTTATCAGGGCGCAGCTCATTTGTATTAAACGCGGATTTCACCCGCGAAAAGCTCGGTGATTTAGACGTGCAAATGGTCGAACACTTTTTCAAAAGCTTAAGCGATAACGCAGAGCTTAGCCTGATTTTGAGCGTGTCAGAAGGTAACTGTCACCACCAAGTTGAAGGCTTATTTAAAGCCTTTGCCAGAGCCCTACGCACTGCCATTAAAGTGGATGACGCCCAGCAAACAGCAAGCTCAAAGGGGTGCTTATGATTGCCATCATTAACACAGGGTGTGCCAACATTAACTCGGTGCGCTTTGCCTTTGAACGCTTAGGTGTTACACCCGAAGTGATCAGCTGCCCAAGCCGTTTAGACGAATTTGACCGCGCTATTTTACCCGGTGTTGGCCACGCATCTGTGGCGATGAAGCGCCTTATTGAAGGTGGCTGGGTTGAGGCCATCCATAATTACAAAAAGCCGCTGATGGGCATTTGCCTTGGTATGCAGCTGTTATGTGAGCGCTCTGATGAAGGCGATGTGGACTGCCTTGGCCTCATTCCTGGGGATATTAAAGAGCTAGAAGTGGGCAATTTGCGTGCCCCACACATGGGTTGGAACACCCTCAAAGTGGAAACACCGCACCCACTTACACGCGGCCTCAACGCTGACGACTATGTGTATTTTGTGCACAGCTTTGCCCACCCTGTAAATAGCGCCACACTTGTGAGCGGCGAATACGGCCAAGCGTTTTCAGCCATCGTAGCTAACGGCAACTATGCTGGCATGCAATTTCACCCTGAGCGCTCGGCTAAAGTAGGCGCCAAGCTGTTACAAAACTTTTTAGATTGGGAGCTTTCATGATCATCCCGGCATTAGACATTTTAGAAAATAAAATTGTGCGCCTTTACCAAGGCAAATACGACACTGCACAGTTTTACCCGTTTGACTTAAAAACCCGCTTAGAAGAATACGCGGCAAGTGGCGCAACCAAATTGCACTTAGTGGATTTAGAAGGCGCACGCGACCCAAGTAAGAAGCAATGGCAGTTGATTCAAGCCGCCACCAAAGACTTAAACGTGCCATACCAAGTAGGCGGCGGCATTCGCACCTATGACGATGTAAAAGCCTGGTTAGAAGCCGGTGCCGGCCAAGTTGTGATTGGCTCCATGGCGGTGGATAAGCGCGATGAGGTTGCCAGCTGGATTGCCGAATTTGGCGCAGCACGTTTTGTGATTGCACTGGATGTCAACAAAACAGACACCGGCTGGGCACCTGCCACGCACGGCTGGATTGAAAGCGCCGAGCATGATTTATTCACCCTAGTGGCGTTTTATCAAGACTTAGGTGTGGTTGACTTTTTGTGTACCGACATCTCAAAAGACGGTACCTTACAAGGGCCATCCCTCCCACTTTACCAAGACTTGCAAGCACGCTTTAGCGGCATAAAAGTGCAAGCCAGTGGCGGTGTATCTAGCCTTGATGACATCAAAGCGTTAAAAGCGTTAGATATGGGCGGTGTGATTTTGGGTAAGTCCCTGCTTGAAGGGCGCTTTAGCGTAGAGGAGGCTATTTCATGCTTTCAAGACGCATAATCCCTTGCCTAGATGTTAAAGACGGCCAAGTAGTGAAAGGCGTTAAATTTAAAGGCCACGAGGTCGTGGGGGACATTTTAACCCTTGCCAAAGCCTACAGTGACGCCGGCGCCGATGAATTGGTTTTTTATGAAATTAGCGCCAGTGTTGAAAAGCGCCTGTTGGATGTGAACTGGGTTGAAGAAATCGCACGTCACATCGACATCCCGTTTTGTGTGGCCGGTGGCATTAAATCAGTGGCAGATGCCGCGCGCGTATTAGAGCGCGGCGCGGATAAAATCAGCATTAATAGCCCTGCCATTGCCCGCCCTGAGCTCATTAAGGAGTTACACGACGAATTTGGTAAACAGTGCGTGGTGGTTGGCATCGACAGCTTTTTTGATAAAGCCACAGGCCAATACAGCGTTTACCAATTGACGGGTGACCCAAATGCGGCAAGTGCCACACGCTATCAAACCGCTGAGTGGGTTAAACAAGTGCAAGACTTAGGCGCAGGTGAAATTGTGCTTAACTGCATGAACCAAGACGGCGTGCGTAATGGTTACGACATCGAGCAACTTGCTAAAATCCGTGAGATTTGCCATGTACCACTGATTGCCTCAGGCGGTGCGGGCACCATCCAAAACTTTGTGGATGTGTTTAAACAAGCAGACGTTGACGGCGCACTGGCAGCCAGCGTGTTCCACAAAAACATCATAGATATGGGCGAATTAAAAACCACCCTATTTAACAATCAGGTAGCAACACGACTATGTTAATTACCCAAGATAACCTCACACAGGTGGATTTTGCCAAAGCCGAGCTGCTGCCCGCTATAGTGCAGTGTGCACAGTCTGGCCGCATTTTAATGCAAGGCTTTATGAATCAGAATGCCCTGCGCACCACCTTCGAAAAAGGCTTAGTGACTTTTTACAGCCGCTCTAAAAACCGCCTTTGGACAAAAGGTGAAGAGTCAAAAAACGTGTTAGAGCTTGTAAGCGTGCACACAGATTGTGATTACGACTCCATCTTAGTGCTTGCCAATGCTAAAGGGCCAACGTGCCACAAAGGCATAGAAAGCTGTTTTGGGGATGTCACCATTCGCGGCAGTTTTTTAAGCGATTTAGAGCGCGTGATTTTAGCGCGAAAAGACGCCGATCCTGCAAGCAGCTACACGGCTTCCCTCTTTGCTAAAGACTTAAGCCGCAGCGCACAAAAAGTCGGTGAAGAAGGCGTTGAAGTCGCCCTTGCCGCCATGAAGCACGACAACGACGAGCTGACCAATGAAGCCGCTGATTTGTTCTACCACACCTTAGTGTTACTAAACCGCCAAGGTTTAAGTTTCCACGATGTGATGGACTGTTTAATCAAACGCCACGACAAATAGTGTGTTGGATATGACTTAAATTAAAAAGCCCTCATTTGAGGGCTTTTTTTGTGAAAAAAACTAATTAGTTTGAATGGGCGTCATTGTTATTGACTAAATAGCAGTTAAACAGAATCTCTTACAGGGACTTAACTTGTAAGGTGTAAATCACACACCAAATTTTATTTGCGCTGCTAATTCAGAGACTTGTTCAAGTCGAGGCTGCTCTCCGCCATGAACTTCAGAATTTGGGTAGCTGCGAATCCAGTATTCTTTTGTGGTTTTATTCAAGTAAAGAGTATTCCAACCTGATTCGTCTTTTTTAACTTTTTCTAGGTTTGAACTGATATAGCTTTCTACTGCATCAATCCCTGAAATCACTCTCATACTTCCTGTATACCTAATGCCTCAATCAGAGGCAAAAAATAGTTGGTTTGAATTGGCGACGAAGGAGCAAAACCAACTGTTTTTTTCCTACTGAATTGACTTGTTAGATTTTTATTACTCACACTTAAATTCACTTGTCATATTTTTGATATTAAAAACAAATCCCTGCGCATTTTTAAACTTCGCCCACATATCTTCTACGGTCACATCCAAAGAAAACATCGCATAATTATTGT
>JBGTXC010000133.1:0-7588 GCA_041937835.1 Alteromonadaceae bacterium
GGTACAAGGAGAAGCCGTGCCCGAGGTAGCCGTGGTCCCGGAACTCCTCGCCGTGGTCGGAGAGGATCACGAGCAGGGTCTTGTGGTCCCAGCCGAAGGCCTGATACAGCCCCTCGAGGACGTGGTCGATGTACATCGACACGATTTCGACGTCGTCAAATCGGTGAAAGCCCTCGTCCGTGGAGGCGCCCTCGAGGAACTTGGTGACGATGACGTCGGCGTGGGACTTGGGGTGGTAGATGGTGCAGATGGCGGCGACGCGCAACGGGTCGCTCACGGACACCTCATCTCGTGCTGAAGGGAGCGGATGGACGCATCAAACTACGGGAGCCCCATTGGAGGGGCAACACCGTGCTGGTGACGGCCGATTTCGCCTCCCTAGATCTGATTGCCGTACACCGCGTCAACGAGTGCCATCGTTTTGACGGCGTCATCGAACCCGTGCCACTTCATGTAATCCACCCGTTGGGAAGCTGCGCTTTGCAAAATTGCTCCAGACAATTTTGTCGCATCTAGGCACCATTTATAAGAAAAGCCCACTCAAATGAGTGGGCTTTTTACTTTTTAAGTATCTTCTAAAGCGCTCTGCATCCGTAAGATGCTCTGCCACTCAGCAGAATAAGCACACTTATTCAGCTGACTCTTCAGTTTGAATGTCTTCAGGAACAATCACTTGCTTGTCGATAACAGTGAAAAACCCTTCTTCTTGAGTAAATTGCAGGGCTAAGCTCACAGTGACTTCATCGATTCCTGCCAACGCTTCTTTATCAAAGTGTGTGTTGGCGCTAATGCTAAGGCTGCGCTGTTCATCACCTATTTTGGGTCTCGCGATGCGGGCTTTAAGTTCGTTAAGCGCCACAATTGCCGCCGCGGTGGGTTTTAATGTGGTGATGTAAGACACCGAGTCACTTTGCCCCCAAAAACTACTTTCTCGTGCTTGTGATTTGCTCACTTCCTCTAAGGTCAAATCGTAGGGCGTGATCCCATCGATATCCTTAATGGTCATTTTTATGCTTAGGTGCTCGCTGGGGATAATTTCAATGTCTTGGTCTAGTGTTACCCTAGCCGCAAGGTGCTCAGGGTTAATGGCTAAGGCATCGTCTTTACCAAATGTGGCAAATTTTGCCATAGTGCCAAGCGGCACTGAGGTACAGGCAGACATTAAAACTAGGCTAAAACACAGTAATAGGCGCATTTTCACTTCCTTGGTTAAAGTTTTGCCAAAATAGCGTAAATGATTTGATCTTTTATTACGATATCTACTTATAAATACACAGTTTTTTTAGTGTAAGCTTTTGTAAAGTCGATTGAGCAAAAATATCCTTGCCCGATACACTAAACTTGATGTTTTTAACCTTTGGCCAATATGAAATCACCTAAACTCCTTTTCTCAGGTGGTGTGCTACTTGCGTTGAGTGCGTGTAGCCAAACCCCTTTACCTTATGATTTAGACTCAAGCCCGACTAGTCCGCTTGAGCGCGTCAACGATTCTTGGCAAGAAGCCCAAAACAGCATGGCAAAAACCCGTGCTGAACAAGCCCAATTTGATGAAGCATGGCTTGCGCCCTTTGCAACTGCTGAGCTTAAGAGCTTGATTAACCAAGCGCTTAAACAAAACCGTGGTTATTTGCAGGCACGTTTCCAGCTTGAAAAAGCCAAAGCCCAAGTCACCATCAGTGGTGCCCTCCTTTGGCCGAGTTTTGATGTCGGTCTTAGAGCCAATCGTGTTCATAGCGACACCACAGATACAACAAGCAATGCGTTTACCTTAAGTGGCACTTTGGCGTATGAACTCGATGTTTGGGGTAAATTAAATGATGCCGCTAAGCAGGCAAACTTAAATTACCTTGCAGCACAGGCACAGTTTCAAAAGCAGCATAATGCCCTAATAAATAACGTATTAAATGCTTGGCTGAACATTTATGAATCTGAGGCGTTGCTAGCTATTAGCGAGCAAAGACTCAGTAATGCCGAGCAAAACTTAGCAATTATCGAGCAGGGCTACCAACAAGGCTTAAATAGCGCTTTAGATGTGTATTTAGCGCGTAATGAGCTGAATTCTGAAAAAGCAGCGCTTGCATCTCGAAGCACCAGTTTAACTTCAGCAAAACGAAGCCTGTCTTTATTGCTAGGTGGTTACCCAAGTAATCAAACTCACCTAGCTATGCAGGGCTTTTCAAATAGTTTAAGCCAGCATTTAGTCAGTGATATTTCCCTTACAACACCGTTACCAAGCGATGTGATTGCCGCACACCCAGAAATTGCCAGTAGTTGGTACAGTTTACTAGGTGCTAACGCCGGAGCTGCGTTTAGCCAAAAGCAGCGTTACCCTAGTTTTAATCTATCTTTAAGCGCTTCTAATGCTTCAGACACATTATCTGATGTATTAAAAGCGGATTTAGGCTGGTCGCTACTTGGCAACATCACGGCGCCTATATTCCAAGCTGGGCGCTTAAAAGCCAACGCTAAGCGCGCAGAGCTTGATGCCAAAATTGCAGAGCAAGCGTATTTAGATGTGGTGTTTAACACCTTTAATGAGGTGGAAGGGGCGCTTAATGCGCATGCTAACCTCACTGAGCAGTACACTGCCACCCAAGCTGCGGCGCAAAATGCGGCTATTGCAGCCGATTTATCCTTTGAACAATATCAAAGCGGATTGGTGAGCTACACCACAGTGTTGGATGCGCAAAATCGCGCTTATTCAAACCAAGCACAAAGCGTGAGCTTATCAAAGCAGCTGCTTGCAAACCGTATTCGCTTACACCTTGCCCTTGGCGGGCAATTTAGCCCGCTCGTATTAGAGCCTACAGCCTTAGAGATTACCCCATGATGTCGAAAAAACGTCTAATTGGCATTGCCATCATTGTTATCACAGTGATCAGTTACTACATGATAAAAGCCAACCCACCTGAAGCGCGCCGTGGTAAACCACCTACGGGTCCAAGTATGACGGTGGAAGTTTTACCTTTAGTTGCCAAGCCTTACCAAGTTGAAATTGAAAGCTTTGGAACTGTTACGCCGCGCACCCAAAGTGCACTGGTTGCTCAAGTCAGTGGGCAGATCATTGCGATTGCTGATAACTTCCGCGCTGGTGGCTTTTTTCAAAAAGGGGATCTCTTAGTTGAAATTGATGCCCGTGATTACCAAGCTGAAGTGGATATGGCTCAGGCTAATTTGCTTTCAGCAGAGCAAGCCTTACTCGAAGAAGAGGCCCGAGGCCTAAGAGCTCGCACAGATTGGCAGCGTCTTGGTAAATCTGGCACGCCAAGCCCATTGGTTTTACGTGAGCCGCAATTAGCTGCAGCAAAAGCCAAGCTGTTGTCTGCAAAAGCGCAGTTAAATCGTGCCCAGCTTGCGCTAGAGCGCACGCAAATCCGCGCCCCGTATGATGGTCGTATTTTGCAAAAACAAGTGGACGTAGGCCAGGTTGTTTCTATGAATACCCGCCTTGCAGACATTTATGCGACGGACTTAGTCGAAGTACGTCTGCCAATTAAAAACAACGATTTAGGCTATTTAAAACTGCCAGAGCAAAACCGCGATGGCACGGCCACTCATACCCTTGCAGTGACCTTTACCTCTGATTTAGTTAAAAACCACACTTGGCAAGGGCAAGTGGTGCGCACCGAAAGCGCTATTGATAATAGCGCCCAGCAACTTTACGTGATTGCGCAAATTAACGACCCGTTTAACCCCCAGGCCGGTCAGCTGCCGATTAAAATTAACCAGTACGTAAGCGCAGAAATTATGGGTGAGCAAGTGGCTGATGCCATCGTCATTCCAAACCAAGCGATTTACCAAGGCACTTACGTCTATGTGGTGGAAGAGGGCTTATTAAAACGCAAAAATATTGAGGTGGCGTGGCAAAACAGTGATGAGTCCATCGTTAGCCAAGGCTTACAAGCCGGTGAGCGACTGGTTATTACGCCACTTGGGCAAGTAAGCTCAGGCACCCGAGTGTTAATCGCAGGGGAAGAACCAGCTAAACCTAAGCGCCAAGGTGCGGGTAAAAACGCACAAGGGGGTGAGGGATGATAGCTTGGTTTACGCGCAACCATGTTGCCGCCAACTTATTAATGATAAGCCTGTTATTGGCGGGCTTATTTAGTTTATCCACCCAAATCCCATTGGAAGTCTTTCCAAGCTTTGAAACAGACCGTATTTCAGTGCGCGTGTCACTGCGCGGTGCAACCCCAGAAGACGTAGAGCAAGGGGTCACCATTCGCATTGAAGAAGCCGTACAAGATCTCGAAGGCGTGAAAGAAATTCAATCACGCTCATCAGAGGGCTCTGCGGTGGTCACTATTGAAGTAGACGAAGGCTACGATGATAGGGAGCTGCTAGCAGATATAAAATCCCGGGTTGATGCCATTAACACCTTCCCGGTGGATGCAGAAAAACCCATAGTGTCCCTAGCGCAGCGTAAGCGTGAAGTGATAAACGTGACTGTGGCTTCAGAATACGGTGAGCTAGAAACCAAAGAGTTTGCGCAAATCATCCGTGATGAATTACTCAAACTGCCCGAAGTAACTCAAGTTGAGCTTTCCGGTGTGCGTAATTATGAAATTGCCATTGAAATCAGTAATGACAAGCTACGCCAATATCAGTTAAGTATTAACGACATCACGCAAAAAATTCGCGCATCCAGTACAGATGTTTCTGCTGGTAACTTAAAAACCCAAGGGGGCGATGTCCTTATTCGCTCTAAAGGGCAGGCGTACCGCAAAGACGAATTTGCCGAAATCGCCATTAAAACCTTACCTGATGGCTCGATCATACGTTTAAAAGACATTGCTAAAATCACTGATGGCTTTGAAGAAACCCCAGTTCGCACGCGCTTTAATGGCCAGCAAGCTGCCTTTATTGATGTGTATCGTATTGGTGATCAAAGTGCCATTGAAGTGGCCGACAGCGTTAAAAACTACCTTGAGCGCAAACAAGCCGAATTACCACAAGGCACCTATTTAGGTTATTGGGATGACGATTCTGAAGTAGTTAAAAAAAGGATTTCCACACTTACCAGCAATGCATTACAAGGCGGTATTTTAGTCATTGCCTTGCTGACCTTGTTTTTACGCCCAGCTATTGCCTTTTGGGTTTGCGTGGGGATCCCTGTGTCCTTTATGGGCGCGTTCTTGGCTATGTCTGTGTTTGATGTGAGCCTAAACCTACTAAGCCTATTTGCCTTTATTTTGGTGTTAGGTATTGTGGTGGATGACGCCATAGTGACTGGGGAGAACGTGTACTCCCACTTGCGAAACGCCGAGTCCGGCGAGCAAGCCGCTATTCGTGGTACACAAGAAGTCGCAGTCCCTGTGACCTTTGGTATTTTAACCACGGTCGCTGCATTTATGCCGCTTGCCTTTATTGATGGCGTACGTGGGCAAATGTTTGCACAAATTCCAGCTGTGGTGATCCCGGTACTTTTATTTTCCTTGATTGAATCTAAGTTTGTGCTTCCGGCGCATTTAAAGTACGTCAAACTCAGAAGTGAAAAGGGCGAAAAAGAAGGCGCGTTCTCACGTTTTCAGCAAAAATTTGCTGATGGCTTTGAAGCCGCCATTTTAAAGTATTATCAGCCTGTGCTTGCGAAAGCACTACGCAATAAAACCAATACCTTACTTATGTTTGTTGGGGTGTTTCTAATCATTATTGCGCTCATCACCAGTGGCTGGAGCAAATTCGTTTTCTTCCCGCGTATACCAAGTGAAACCGTGCGTGCCAGCTTAACTATGCCGGCAGGCTCAGCCTTTGATGTCACCAATAACTATGTAGTGAAAATGGCAGACAAAGCCGCTGAGCTACAACGAAAGTACGTGGATGAAGACACAGGTAAAAGCGTTATCATCAATATTTTGGCAACCACAGGTGGGCGCGGTGGCGCGTCAAATTCAGGCTCTGTTCGCTTTGAAATTATTCCTCCTGAAGAGCGCAGCTCTACCATCACAGCCACTGAGCTTGCCCGTGAATGGCGTAAAATGATTGGTGTGGTGCCAGGTGCCGAAAGCTTAACCTTTAGGGCGGAAATTGGCCGTGCGTCCGATCCGATTGATGTGCAACTGTCAGGCACTGAGCTCAGTACCTTGGAAGATGTTGCCGCTAAAATTCGTGACCGCTTAGCCACTTACCCAACGGTGTTTGATATCACAGACAGCCTCTCAGACGGTAAAGAGGAGCTGCAAATTGAGCTAACCGAACAAGGTAAAGCGCTGGGCTTAACCCGTGTGGAGCTTGCTTCACAAGTGCGCCGCGCCTTTTTTGGTGCTGAAGTACAGCGTATTCAGCGCGGCCGTGATGATGTTCGGGTGATGGTGCGCCTCCCGATTGATGAGCGCCGCTCAGTAGCTGACTTAAAAGACATACTAGTGAGCACGCCAGGGGGCGGGCAAGTACCGCTTTCTCATGTGGCAACTTTGATTGCAGGGCAAAGCCCAACCACGATTTACCGTATAGATCGCTACCGTACTGTGAACGTGCGCGCGGACGTTGATAAGCAAAATACCAACCTCACTGTGCTACAAGGTGAGCTAAAAACCTTCTTGGATGAGCTTACGGCACAGTATCCTGGTGTGTCTTACGCATTAGAAGGTGAAGCAAAAGAGCAACGCGAGTCCTTCGCATCACTTGCATGGGCGCTGGTAATTGTACTCTTTGTGATTTACAGCTTATTGGCTATTCCGTTTAAGTCTTACACCCAGCCATTAGTAGTGATGAGTGTCATTCCATTTGGCATGATAGGCGCTGTGCTTGGTCACTGGGTGATGGGCATGTATTTATCGCTCTTTAGCTTACTTGGCATGATGGCGCTCATTGGTGTCGTGGTGAACGACTCCCTGGTATTAGTGGACTTTATTAATAAAAAGCGCCAAGAAACCGGGGATTTACTAGAAGCTGTGTTGAGTGCAGGGGCAAAACGCTTTCGCCCTGTGATGCTAACAAGCTTAACTACCTTCATTGGTTTAATGCCGTTACTCTTTGAAAAATCAACGCAAGCGCAATTTTTGATTCCCATGGCAATCTCACTCGCCTTTGGCATCATCTTTGCCACGTTGATCACCTTAGTGCTAGTGCCAGTTAATTACATGATTTTGGAGCGCATCGCGCCAAGGAAGGATCTCTAAACGACAAAAGGCAGCCAATCGGCTGCCTTTTTTAATGAGGGTTCCCCAAATGTGCGGCTGCCAATGTCAGCCCTTGAACCCTAAGGTTCAAGGCGGAACGCAGTATTCAACCGTAGGCTTCTCGGTACATGCCGAGCTTGCTCAATAGCCAAGCTACTGAATTCCTGATAAAAATTTATCGGCTCAGGGACTTAATCAGCTGGCCAACACTTCAGGGAACAGGTTAATTATATAAGATCTCAGCCACAGTTCGAAGGTAAAAGCGAAATCTCTTGGTCTGATTGCGGGATTTTTCCCCAAGCTCACTGATTTTTCGCCAAATTTTCTTTCGAACTATATTCCCCTTTTAATGAATTAAGACAATTCAGTAATCCAACTGTAAAAGTAGAACTTGAACCCAATCCTGATTTAGCCGGCAAATCAGAATCATGATGGATCTCAAGTCCAGATTGTATATTTGAAAACCT
>JBGTXC010000134.1:0-7586 GCA_041937835.1 Alteromonadaceae bacterium
TTTCAGTGATTTTATACATTTATTAATTTTTTCGAACTTTGTAAATCCTCTTATGTTTTTTGCGCGATGTTAGTGGGATTTTCACGATTTTTTTCATTCAGTTCAAATATTTGCACAAAGTAAGCTCGATGAATTTGATGCTGTGGTCCTTGCTGCAGACCGCCGCTCTGAAAAAGCCAACATGCGCGCTTCAGTGAAAGAGGGTATGTCTACTGATGCTTATCTTGCGGCACTTGCTGCTTATGATGCAGCCTTGGGTATGAGCAACCCTGGTAATAAACAAGAAGCGGATGAGTACTTAGTAGCGGCAAAAGCGGCGCTTAAAGCCAACCAAGACTTTGTGCCACTGGCCAGTGAGTTTAAAGGCAGTGCTGATATTGCGGTGAAACGTGCTGAGCAATACGAGGATGTGGCAGAAACAGCCGCTGAGAAAGCCGATGCAGAAGCACAACTCGATGAAGCAGAAAATCGTCTAGCTACTGCCAAGCTGCATGTTTCTTTATCTAAGCCTAACCGTGATAAAGGCATTAACGCGTCTAAAGCGCTGATTAAAGACGCTGAGGAAGAGGTAGCAAAATATGAGCGTCTTGCAACGGTTAAAGCCACCACAGAAACCGCGGTGGAGCTGACCCTAGTGACAGACACTGGCCGTGATGCACTTGAGGATCTCGCAGGCATTATGGGCGACATCATTGATGAGGCAACCCGTGCCGGCACCACAGTGACTGATCAAGCATCGACGTCTCAGCCTGGTTGGGTGTACAGCTACAATGAAACCAACTTAACGATTTCAGGTATGCATGACACCAAAGGCAGCTTTAGCGGCGCCTTGTCACTGGTTGCAGATACAACCAAAGGCCAAACCACCTTGTCAGCTGCCTTTGGCGCTGAAATGAATGTGGACGACGATACCAGCGCCATGTTCACAACCGGTGATTTAGCTGAATGTGAAAACTATGCCTCTAGCGGTGATGATTCAGCTCTGTCTGGCTCGTGCATGGTCTTTGTATTTGACACGGCATTTGATGACATCAACTTTGTGCCTGATGCAATGCATGTGAAATCTATGTCTAAGTCTATGCTTTCAGTAAGTGATGGTGATGCCGGCTTCAGTGGCAGCATTTCACACTACGCGGAAGAAATGATGGCAAGCGAGACACCGCCGCCGGCAGTACCTGCCGATACAGGCAGTGAAGTAACCGCCATGGCATGGATTAAAGTCATGGGCATGTCAGGTGAAACCTCATTTGAAGTGACCGCGAAAGTGGAAGAAATGGGCATGGATGAAATGTCTTACTTCATGATGATGGTGGGCGACAAGTACAAGATTGACGCCAAAGCCAAAAACGACGCTTGGCTCGAAGGCACAGTCACCTGGGCTGGTGAAAACTTTGGTACTGTGATGGAAGTGATGAACGGTGCAAAATTTACTTATATCGATGGCGAAGTAATGACCTACACGGATTTAACCTTTACTAAGACGGCAGAAATGTCATCAGGGCAATAATTCTAAGGTCTAAAAACCATGCATAAAGGGGAGCTTAGCTCCCCTTACTTCCCCTTAAAATAATAAAATGGGGTCACAATAGACTCAATGATTCGAACCAGCTTACTTTGTATTATTTTATGTGCTTGCCTATTTGCAACGACTGCCTTTGCCAAAGCAAAGTGGCAGATAAGCAGTACGCTTAATAGCGATATTTACACCCAAGCTCAACCAGTGAAGGCCTTTGCCGACGATTTTGACGGTGAGCTGCGCGATGGCGATACCGCGTTTACCTTCAACCAGTTTGATATCACAGTTAAGCGCGATGCGTTAGCCATTTCTGTGTTCTCGCGTTTTGATTATGTGATTAAGCATCACCCAGAAACAGCGCTTTACACCTTTGAAGAGAAAAACGACTTACCCTTTAGCAAAAACCAATACCGCTATAACATTAATGCCGTTAATACCACCTCCCATGGGGTAGCAGCCTCTTACGACTTTAAACCGTTTGCAGACATCCCGCTTCGCGTTACTCCGCGGCTCAATGTGTTTGGCTCAAAACATTTTCAAGATGGCGACATAGTTGGCACCTTGAACCCCAATGATGACAGTGCCGACCTCACAGTAGATTACGGCTTTTCTAAAGACCGGCTTTTTAAAACCTTTTCGCCTGATGAACGCCCAGAAGGCATGGGGGTAAGTGTAGACTTACAGCTCAATTGGCAAGTAAGCCCTGAGTTCCTGATCTATTTTCATGGTAAAGATTTGCTTTCAAAAGTCAGCTACAAAGACGCAGGCTTTACCATAGGGCGCACAACAAGTGAGCCTGCAACTGTTACGGGCGAACAAGTCAGTAAAACACCGGCGGCGCTTTTTAATACCTCATTCAACGGCAACACCTTAGATAGAGACGTTACCTTACCAAGGCGTTATTTACTTGGTCTTGATTACCACTTTAATGACTTTGCCAAAGTAGGCGCAGAGGTTAGGCACATTGCCGGGCTTAATTTACTCAAAGGCCACATTGGTGCTGAATTTGCGCCCAATTGGCATGCCCAACTTGGCTATGAGCTTGAAACAAAAGCCATAAGTGTGATGCTTTCGCACACTTATTTTCGCCTTGAATTGGCAAGCGATACGTTCTCAGAAGACGATGCCCGTTATTTACAACTGGGGGTGAGTACAATATGGCCTTTTTAAACGTTGTTCGCACAGTTACGGTGGCAGCCATCCTCAGCTTATTGTTTGGTTGTGGTGGGGATGATAAAAACCCGCCGCTTGAAGAGGTTGGGCTGTCTGTGACACAAACGAATGCCACTGTAGCAGTCAATTTTTATTTACCAGCTTATTTTGATCAAAATGGCACTCTTTATGCCACAGGCTCCAATGGTAGCCAAGTGACTCAGTCCGTCAGCCAAGATGAACCAATGACGCTTAACTTGAGCCAACATGTTTATTGGCAGATTGAATTTGTACCAAACACGCTTGAGCTCACATGCGTATTAAATCGCTGTGGAGAAACAACAAAAAATGCCGTATTTGCAGGGCCAGAGAAATTCTACGCCACGGTATTTACTGATGTTGCAAGTGATGTGGCGCTTTTGCCAGAGGTATTACCTTTAACGTTAAACCAAGAAGACGCAAGCCTACTTGCCGATGTCTATGCCACAGAAATCATGAATTCTGGCGGTGTGATTGATGTGAACTTTAACGTGGCGCGCGCCATTAGTCGCTTAAGCTATCAAGTCAATGCTGAGTCACTCACTAGCGCGTTTCATGCCATCACCCTTAAAAATGCCTTACCTGAAGTAACCCAAGCACACTTACCAAGTGATATTCGCGCTCTCGCGGGGCTTATTCAATTAGATGAAGGCCGTTTAAACCCAAAGCTTGATGCACTCACCAGTGAACTTGATACCCTAAGTGATGGCGCTTTATTGCTTGAGCAAAGTGTTAATGCCCTTGATATAGCCGTCAATGCCTATTCCCCGTTTGATGGCAGCTCTGCAGGTACGTACCAAGTGGATTGGCTCAGTGTGGTGTATTCAACCACGCCGCTGATGTGGCAAGTCACAGGGCAAAACCAAGGTGTGAATGTCAACCATGATTTGCGCATTTTAGCGTTTCAACGCTCTGCGGCTTCTGGGGATCTCATTTCAGCCAGTTTAAGTGGGCAGGCCAGTAATATAAATACCGGCTTAAGCATTAATACGGCACAGTTTTTAGTGCAATTTGATGGGGTAGAGGACGTTTTTAACGACACTCTGCCTGATACTGCAAGTGCTTTTACACAGCTGCCAATTTCATTAATCCAAGGTGACGTGGCCTTTAATGGTGATGTCAATGTGTTTGCCGAGCGTTTTAAGCCCGCTGATTTTGCATTAACAACCGATGAGTCACTGAGGGAAAACCACGTATCAGGGCTGTATTTTAACGGTCAACTCCAAAGCGCTACGGATAATCCAGTGATCCAACTAAGTGCCTTGAGTAGTCCAATGAATGATATCAACGCTGCCATTGCCATTCATACTGAACAGCTTTTGAGTGTGCCTGTCACTTTGCTTCTATATGCAAGTGGCGATGAGCTCGCCATTAATTTAGAGGATGTGCGCCTAAGCATTTATTTAAATAACGCCATGATAGCAGTGAGTTACAAAGACACGAGTAAGGGGTTTGAAGCCAGTTTTAGTAACCTGTTTGGTGAGCGCTTAATCTTAACTCAAAAAGGCAAAGACTACAGCGGCAGCTATTACGGCCCTGAAGGCAAACGCGGGGACATTATCACAGTCCGTGGGATCCCTGGTGTTGCCTATCAAGATGGCCGTTTTGAAAGCTTATTTTAAGCCTTTTTGTTGATAAAGCGTCACTTTATCTGCCACAAAGCTGATGTTGATTTGCTTATCGCCCGATTGCCATTGGCATTGTGTGTGTAAGGTTTTTTCTTCACACTGACTGGGTTTACCTAAAATGGTTTCTACCGCGGTTTTTTCCATACCAACTGAGATTTGATCATAGTTTTCAATGGTCACTTTTGAGCAAGCCGTGAGGGCTAATATGCTCATTGCTAATGCGATTTTTTTCATTGTATTCCTCTAATGGTTATAGCGCCTAACCTGCAACACCATGCCAATTTTAGGGTGATCAAAATAATGAATTTCTTTACTGATCACGCGCTTAAATTGTTTAAACTCGATGGTGTCTAAGGTGTTTTGTTCCAAGTTTTCAAGTCGCAAGTACAGGCGGCTATCTATGTACAAATAGTGTTCCACATAAATGCCTAAGGTGCCATCGACTTGCCAAAGCGGCGCTTGGTAATCAAGTAACGGGGCAGGGCGCGTGGCATCTTGGCGAGTTAGCCCATCAAACAGAGCAAGCGGGCTTGGCTGGTTGATTTCACTCATCAAGCCTTCGCGTTTTATGCCAAGGGCATCGTATTGGTCGGCATAGTTATTACCCGCTATTAAACGCACCGGCGTCATTTCTTTACTAACGCGCTCAGGAAAACGCCATCCCGTATGAAGTAGTAGGTCACGGCGCTGCCAGCGCAGCTTTTTGCTTTGCTCAGTAAATTGTAATTGGTCTGGTGATAACACATGCATAGCATATTGATGCTCTTGCCCTTCCACATTTAAGCGCGTAGGTACCTGCTCAGCCTCAGTGTACAAAAGCTCAGGATCATCACAGCGTGGCGACACACTTTGTGATGTGGCGTTTAAACAAGCATTGGTAAGCGACTCTTTCACGGCATTCACAAAAAGCGGGGTGGTGTTTGGCACCTCAGCCATGCTGTCGACCACTTTAAAACGTTCAGTCAGGCTTTCATCTTCGGGTTGTAAAAACACCAAAATTTCCACCTCAAACCAACGCTCTGCATAGGCAGGAGGTACAAGGGCCATGAGGGCAAACATACAGCAAACAAATCGCGTCAAAATTTAGGTCCTTGTTATCTTATTTTAGGGCTTTTTCTTTAAAGTCGCGCAACATGGCGCTGACGTACTTAAGACGCTCTTGGCCATTGGTTTCAGTGATGGACCACTTAAACCGACTCGCGCCTTCCATTTTATACACCTGCGGCAACTGCTGCATTAAACCTATGATAAAGCTTGGGTTAACCGGTGTTTGGCTGTGAAAGTCAAAGTAGCCGCCAGCTTGGTTGGCTTCCACTTTAGTGATGCCAAGTGCCATGGCTTGATGTTTCATTGCCTGCACACTAAAGAGGTTTTTAGCGGCATCAGGTAATAGGCCAAAGCGGTCAATCAGCTCAACTTGCAATTCATCTAAGGCTTCGCCATCGTCGCAACTTGCCAAACGTTTGTAAATACTCAAACGGGTATTCACATCAGGGATGTAGTCATTGGGTAACAGCGCTGGGATTTTTAAATCCACTTCAGTTTGCTGTTTTAACAAGTTTTCAAGGGTGGGCTCTTGGCCATTTTTAAGGGCTTCAACGGCTTGCTCTAGCATTTCCATGTATAGGTTAAAGCCAATGCCTTCAATCTGGCCGCTTTGTTCATCACCGAGTAATTCACCCGCGCCGCGTATTTCTAAATCATGGGTAGCAAGGGCAAAACCCGCGCCTAAATCCTCTAGTGAGGCAATGGCATCTAAGCGCTTTTCAGCGTCCTTACTAATCGCCTTAGGCCCGGGGGTAAGTAAATAGGCATAGGCTTGGTGGTGTGAGCGCCCAACACGACCGCGTAACTGGTGCAGCTGGGCAAGGCCGAGCTTATCTGCTCTATCCATTATGATGGTATTGGCGCTGGGCACATCAATACCGGTTTCAATGATGGTGGTGGCCACCAACACATTAAACTTTTGGTGATAAAAATCACTCATGATGTTTTCAAGCTCGCGTTCGCGCATCTGCCCATGGGCTGTGGTGACATTGGCCTCAGGCACAAGCTCTGTGAGATCATGCGCAACTTTCTCTATGGTCTCCACATTATTGTGAAGGAAATACACCTGCCCACCGCGTTTAATTTCACGCAAAATGGCTTCGCGAATTAAGGCATCATCTCTTTGATGGACAAAGGTTTTAATGGCTAAACGCTTTGCAGGGGGGGTGGCAATAATGGATAAATCCCGCATGCCACTCATCGCCATGTTTAAAGTACGTGGGATGGGGGTGGCAGTCAGAGTTAAAATGTCCACATCGGCTCGCAGTGCTTTAATTTTCTCTTTTTGCCTTACCCCAAAGCGATGCTCTTCATCCACAATCAGTAAGCCTAAGTCTTTAAACTTGATATCGTTACTGAGAAGTTTGTGGGTCCCAATAACAATGTCACAGGTGCCATCTGCCAACGCTTTAAGCGCTTGGGTTTGCTCTTTTTGGCTTTTAAAGCGCGATAATACATCCACTTCCACGGGCAGCTCGGCAAAGCGGTCTTTAAAGTTGTCAAAGTGCTGCTGGGCAAGCAAAGTGGTAGGCACAAGTACCGCTACTTGTTTGCCATCGTTGACTGCTGCAAATGCGGCTCGCATGGCCACTTCGGTTTTACCAAAGCCCACGTCACCGCACACTAAGCGGTCCATGGCTTCTGCTTTTTGCATGTCACCAAGCACAGACGTAATGGCATTTTGCTGATCTTGGGTTTCCTCAAACGGAAAGCTTTCGGCAAATTGCGCATAGCTGGTGTCGTCAATTTTAAAGGCATAACCCGGTTTGCTTTGCCGTTTTGCATAAATATCTAACAGCTCTGCGGCCACATCCCGTACTTTTTCAGCAGCGCGCCGCTTGGCCTTTTCCCAGGCATCACTGCCAAGTTTATTCAGTGGGGCACTTGCTTCTTCACCGCCTGAGTAACGGCTTAATAAATGTAAGCTAGACACTGGCACATAGAGCTTGCTGTCGCCTGCATAGGTAATGGTGACAAACTCAGTCACAATACCTGCCGCCTCTAAGGTTTCAAGTCCTTGATAACGCCCAACACCATGGTCTAAATGCACAATAGGTTGACCAACAGAGAGCTCAGCTAAATTGCGAATAATGGCATCTGTGCCTTGCTCAAACTTGTGTTTTCGTCTGCGGCGCTGGGAAATTTTTACGCCCAGCAGCTCTTGCTCGGTAATCACATGAATGGCTTGGCCTTTAGGGCCATAC
>JBGTXC010000135.1:0-7585 GCA_041937835.1 Alteromonadaceae bacterium
ATATTAATCACTATGTGCGTGGATTAATGCAAAACATGGTGAATAACTTAGAGCATGGCTCAGAAAAAACACCAATGGCGGTGGCAAGCTTTGTGTATTTGGACTCAAGTTATCAGCAAGGAACCTTGCTGGGTAATCAAATTGCTGAAAGCATGATGCACGAGTTACATCAATTTGGTATTCCTGTGATTGACTTTAAAACCACAGATTACTTACGTGTATCGCCATCGGGTGATTTTATTTTTAGCCGAGACTACCTAGATTTAAGCCCCAATGCGGCGATGCAATACATAGTGGCAGGCACGTTAGTGCGCCATCAAAAGGGCGTGTTAGTGAACGCCCGAATTGTGGGGCTGAAAAGTAAAGCTATTGTGGCATCAGCGCAAACCTTAATTCCTCAAAGTGTGGTGTCTGACTTACTATCAACCGACCGCGTTGATGGCATTGAGCTCAGCGCAAACTAAGGAGAATGGCAATGCGTGTATGGCAAATAGCTTTTGTAGTAAGTGTGCTTGCAGGGTGTGCCATGACTCAAACAGAGCCAAAAAGTGCGCCTGTGGCACAACAAGTGGTTGAGCAAGGCGCCTCCACCTCTGTGTTAGATCAAGACAGCCGTCGCTTTAGCCCAGACTTTCATCATCAGACCTTGAGTAATTATGCTGAGCAACTGTTACTGCAGTTTTTAAACTTTGAAAATGTGGATTTGCCGCAGCGTGTGGCCGTGGTGTCATTTGTGAGTTTGTCTTCAAGCCTGCAAGATACTAATGTGCTCGGAAACCAACTGGCGGATAATCTTATCGTCCAAATGCGCCATTATGGTTTTGAGGTGTTAGACATAAAAACCATGGCAGCGATTGAAATTGGTCGCCAAGGTGAGTTTGTGTTCTCCCGTGATGTGCAAAAATTATCGCAAAATCAAAGGGTGGATCATGTGCTTTCCGGTACTATGACCTACCGTAATAATGGTGTGCTGATCAACGCGCGCATCGTAGAAATGGGAACGAACCGAGTTGTGGCCAGTGCTCAACAGCTTATTCCTTATTTTGTGGTTGAGACCTTATACAAGATGTAAGGTATTGATTTAAAAGTATTAGATAAATAAAATGCCACTCAGTCACAGTGGCATTTTTGCGTTGGCCCCTTAGTTAAATGGATATAACAGCCCCCTCCTAAGGGGTAGTTGCAGGTTCGATTCCTGCAGGGGCCGCCATCAAGCAAAATAATCGGCTAAATCGTCACTGCCACCTATGTGTTTTCCATCAATAAAGACCTGCGGCACTGTATCGCGTCCACTGGCCGCTCTTAATGCCGTTAAAGTGATGGCACCACCGACTTTTAATTCCTCAAAGTCGTAATCATGCGCCTTAAGTAACGCGCGTGCTTTATCACAATAGGGGCAGCCTGATTTTGAAAACATCACCACACTGTGTTTTGGCGCAGAATTTGGGCTGATGTAATTAAGCATGGTGTCAGCATCAGACACTTCAAATGGGTCACCCGGTACATCGGGTTCAATGAACATTTTCTCAATGACTTTGTCTTTTACTAGCATGGCATAACGCCAACTACGTTTGCCAAACCCTAAGTCATTTTTATCTACTAACATGCCCATACCATGGCTAAATTCGCCATTGCCATCCGGCAGTAAGCGGATGTTTTCGGCGTCTTGATCTTGAGCCCACGCATTCATAACAAATGTATCGTTAACTGATAAGCACACTATCTCATCCACCCCTAAGGATTTAAATTTAGGAGCCAGCTCGTTATAGCGTGGTAAATGAGTGGATGAACAGGTAGGTGTAAATGCCCCAGGAAGGGCAAATAAGACGACGGTTTTACCTTTAAAAATGTCGTCTGTGGTGACGGTTTGCCAATCGTCACCGACGCGACAGGCAAAGGATACCTCAGGAACCGTTTGGCCTTCTTTATTCTCGTGCATAATGTCCTCCTACTTAGAATGCATTCAGTGTAGAAGGTTTTAGCGCTCTTATTGAAATAAGGTCTGTGCTTTTGGAGTAACCAATGTCACCAAGTCGCCCACTTGGGTGCCCCCTAAGAATTGACGGTTTACGCTTTTAGCAATGGCGGTACGGCCATGCACTTGGGTCACTTCCACTTCATAAATGCTGGTTTCAAGCTTTGGCAAAGTGCCAAATTCAGTCTGGCGATGAGCGCGATGGGCAATGTAAAAACGCATGCCTGTGGTTACACCATTTTGGCGCCCAACATTGATGTGAATCTGATTGCCTTGGCGCGCTAAAATTGTGGCATGCATAGGCGCACACGCCAATGCTTGATTGAGCTCAGCAGTGAGCTGTTGGTTTTGCGTATTGATTGCGTTGGCGTAATCAGTTTGCCAAAAGGCACCACTGTGCGGATTAACTTTGTCTGTTTTTGCAAAAGGCCATAGACCTTGGTGGTGATATTGCTTTTGCCAAATGCGCTCAAAAGTCAGGGTATTCACTAGGCTATGGCGCGTTGTAAAGTGACGCAGCGGATACGCAGTTTGCCAAAAGGCAAGGCCAGTACTTGGCGTTTCACCCATAGACACATCTAATATTTCACTGACTAGTACATACTGAGCCTGAAACTGTTTCGCTAAGTCAGTTAGGTATTTTTGCGTGGTGTAAGCATCTTGTTTACGCACCGCTAAGCGGTTTTTCTTATGGCTGGCATCAAGGGGTAAAAAGCCTTCAGGGGCTGTTTGCCAGCCGCTCATAAGCTGGTTGGTATAAGCCTGATTAACCTCGTAGATTTGCCCATAACGGGCTGTTTCTGGCTGCGCTAAGTGGCTCAGCGTCACGGCAAGCGTGGGTTTGATTTGGCTGTTTACACAGACGTTTTCTTTCGGGCTGATATTAATGCGTAATAACACAGATAAAAGTGCGCCTTGGGTGCGCTCTTCAATCAGTTCAACGTGATTGATGTCGCCATGGGCTTGCAGCTTGACTTGGTCTTGAGTGAGCACGCCATTTGCAACGGTTTGTACCGCTGATAAGCTGCCACCCGAAAACAATAAAGCTTGGCGAATAGCATCTTCTACGGCACGGTTTTTAGCGTGGGCTTTGTTACCATTTCGGATCTCGGCTTGCCCTAAGGTTTCATACCACTGCGCATGGGCTACGCCACTACTGAGGGCGAGCACTGCCGCTCCGAGTAGATTAATCACACTGTGCCAACTCATACCGCCTCTGTTTGTGCTTTAAGTCTTGAATACTCCAATAAAGCAAACTTTATACCGTTTATCTTAATCAGGTTAAGTTTTAGCTGAATCTCATTGAGGTTGGCACTTTATGTGCATATTTAAGGGAAGCTTAAGTGCCGCAAGGGGGTTTAAACCTGCTTTTAAAGGCGCTATTAATGAATTAAGGGGGCGTTATGCGTCGATTTTCTAAAACTATGTCATTCATTGCTGTGTGTGCGCTGTTAGGCAGCACAGGTTGCAGTACGGTGTTTGAAAAGCACATCGAATACAGCATTGAAGAGCCTGATAATTATCCTATTTTACGCGCGATTGGCTATGCACCTATTAGTCAGCAGCCGGGTAATAATCAAGAGCATCAGATGATCATGGCAATGAAAGCCTCTAAACTTGATGCATACCGCGAGCTTGCCGAGCAAGTATACGGCCAAAAAATTGACGCCAGCACCACGTTGCGAGGACTTGTCGCCCAGGATGATGCCTTAGTCGCCAAAGTGAATGGTATGGTGCGTGGCGCTAAAGTAATTAAAAGTTATGCTGTGGGTGACAGTTACGCCACGGAACTGGAACTCGATATGAAGCAAGTGCGCGATTTATACATACATCAAGTGAAGCCGCGCCGCGTAAAAAGAGTAACGTATCACTAAGTTAAAAAAACGTGTTTGATGACCATGCACCTAAGTGCAAAGAGTTAAAATAAAAAAGCCGCTTTTAGCGGCTTTTTTTGAGAGTGATTGTGTGCCAGTTAGGCTTTTAAATTTGGCCCTAAGCGCGAGCCTTCTGAGCTTGCTGTGCCTGAGCTTGAATAAGTGCTAGCAGGCTTAAGACCAATTAAAATGTCTTTTACTTTTTGCACTGAAAGCTGCGCTTGCAGTGCTGCTTTTGCGTTGACTTCATTTTTCTCTTGGCACTCTGCCAAAATGGTTTCAATGGCACTGATACTATCGTGAATCTCTCTGTCTTCAGTGCGTAACTGCTTTAAGTCAAAACGCTTTAGGGCATTATCCCTTTGGCTAATGTCACGAATTAGCTTGGCCTTTTCTTGCGAGCAGGCTTTTAACGCATCACCATCACGTTTGGCAATGACTTTGAGTTCTTCATCCATCAGCGCTGTCAACGACTGCATATCAGCCAGTTGCAGGGCTAAAAAATCAATGAGCTGTTTATCGGCCATATAAATCAAATTCGAACGCGGCGATGTTCTTCGCTAGCTTTTCAGCATCAACTTGGTATTTACCTTCGCTGATGGCTTTTTTAAGCTCGTTCACTTTTTTCTGATCAAAGCCTGGGGCGTCATCTGCTTTTTGCTGCGCACCTTTTAACTGTTGTGCTTGCACAGAGACGTTCACAGAATCTTGTGGTGCCTTAGTGGTGGCCACTTGGGCTTGTTGAGTTTGTGCAGCAGTGGTTTTCGCAGCATCTTGTTTCTGTTTGGTGTTGGTATAGACTGAACCAGTCTGGTTACCATTATTTACTTGATTTACCATTGTTAAATCTGCCTAAATTAGTCACTCTCATTCAATGTTATCGGCAGTGAAACCACAGACTTTAGCGATTTTTTTAAAAAGTCACTTCTACTACACCTACCGACGCTACTTTAGCATGTAAGTCCTTACCAGATCGACTGTTTTTTACTCTGATTTGTTCTCCTAAACTGCCATCTTGTTGGGCAATGCCGGTGGCTTTTACCCGTAAACTTTGGTGTTTTGCGTAAATGGTGACTTTGTCGTCTTTACACACCACACACAATAATTGGGTATTAATGGCTTGTCCTGGGCGAATGCCGCGCTTGGCGCGGGCACCAATCACGTGCTCAGTGTCCGTGACACTGGTTTGGCGCACAAAATGACGTGCTTTGTACTTTACTGCTAAATCGTTTTGGGTGATGGCATCACCTTTGGCAATCATTCGAGTGGCCACTAACACGGGGTAAGTCAGCTCAATTTTTACCTGAACATACTGAAACCAATGATTTTTTTCGTCATCACACTTAATTTGTACGGGAACCTGCCGATTAAAGGATTGAGAAGGGGCCGTATTAAAGATGAGCCCGCTTTCACAGCTGCGGGTCGGCAAGCGACTGTCGAGTGGTAATGCGCTTACCTCGCGTTTGGCGTCTGTGGTATCGGGTAATTGGCTATTAACAAAGTTCACGGCGGCCGCTTCTAATTCCGCCAAACTATAGTGGCTTTGTGCAACAGTGCTTGCTGAAAATAGCGCAGCAATGCCTGCTGATAGGTACACTAAGTTCGGGAATTTAATACGTATTTTTTCAAACATAATGATTCTCTTTCGACTATGCTATAGGGGATAAAAGCTGGTATAAGTAGCCCTTGTCATAGTTTTGACAGCGAAACGCGTTAATTTGTAGTAGCAAGGATTATTCCGCCTTTGCGGTTTTAAATGTGGAGAGTGAAATGGCAGGTATTTTAGACTCAGTCAACCAACGTACGCAGTTAGTTGGCCAAAACCGCCTTGAGTTATTGTTATTTAAATTAAGAGGGCGTCAGCGTTTTGGCATTAACGTCTTTAAAGTACGTGAAGTGTTGCAGTGTCCTAATTTGACATCCATGCCTAAATCCAACGCATATATTCGTGGGGTAGCCCACATTCGCGGTCAAACCATCTCAGTGATTGACTTATCGATGGCGGTAGGCGGTCCTCCAATTGATGACATCAAAAACAGCTTCATTATTATTGCTGAATACAACCGCTCAGTGCAGGGTTTTCTAGTGGGCTCAGTGGAGCGCATAGTGAACATGAACTGGGAAAAGATCATGCCGCCACCTTCTGGCGCGGGACGTTATTCATACTTGACCGCTGTAACTGAAATTGAAAACGAGCTGGTTGAAATCCTCGATGTTGAAAAAATTCTCAATGAAATTTGCCCTGTGGATACGGAAGTATCTTTAGACATAGTGTCTGACGGTGAAATGCAAAAAGACTTAGGCGAGCGCATCGTCTTTATTGCGGATGACTCAGCTGTTGCGCGAAACCAAGTAAAACGCGCACTTGAGCCCCTTGGCGTGCAAACTGAATTAGCGAAAAACGGCCGCGAAGCTTTGGACCGTTTACGAGAAATTGCTGAGGTGGATTGTCAAGAAGACATCACAGAGCGCGTAGGTTTATTGATCTCTGACGTTGAAATGCCAGAAATGGATGGCTATACCTTAACAGCAGAAATAAAAGCAGATCCAAAATTACAAAAGCTTCACGTAATCTTGCACACCTCACTCAGCGGCGTTTTTAATCAGGCGATGATTGAGAAAGTCGGCGCAGATGACTTCATTGCTAAGTTTAACCCGGACGAACTAGCAACAGCTGTGAAGAAGTGGGTTCATTGTGATTAACTCTGGGCGTAAATAGGTTTGGAAAATAAGCATTTAGATCAAAAAGAGTACGATCAGTTTCGCTCGTTCTTAGAGCAGCAATGCGGCATAGTTTTAGGTGACAATAAAATGTACCTAGTTAAAAGCCGCCTTGCACCTTTGATGGGGCGTTTTTCAGTCAATTCTTTGTCAGAGCTGGTGGTGAAAACCATGCAGCCTCGAGAGCGGCAATTGCGTGCCGCAGTCATTGATGCCATGACCACCAACGAAACCTTATGGTTCCGCGATGCTTACCCTTTTGAGCTATTAAAATCCCGTTTATTCCCTGAATTGGTCGCGGGTAAACGTAACCTTAAAATTTGGTCTGCTGCGAGTAGCTCAGGGCAAGAGCCGTATTCCATTGCGATGTCAGCACTTGAGTATCAGCAAGAAAAGCCAGGTGGGCTCAGTGGCGTACAAATCGTTGGGACGGATATTTCCAATACTATGCTGGATTTGTGTAAAAACGCTGAGTATGACTCCCTTGCTTTAGCGCGCGGTCTATCCCAAGAGCGCCGCCGAAAGTTTTTTACCGACAGCGGTAATGGCATGGCCAAAGTAAAAGATGAAGTAAAACGTTTAGTGAGTTTTCGTCATCTCAACTTGTTGGACTCGTATGCTTTATTAGGCAAATTCGACATTATTTTTTGCCGTAATGTATTGATTTATTTCTCTTAGAAATTGTGTTTTATGTTTATCATCAATAGAATAGTTGATTTTATTAATTCTATTGTTTTATTTCCAATATCAAGTATCATCTGATTTGATGAAATATTTTTTATACTCAGATGTTTTACATTTATTGTATCGTTCATACCTTCAGAACAAACAACATCTGAGGGTAAAATTATATTACAATTAAAACTTTTTGCTTTTTCAATTATTTCTAATGCAACGTCTTTAAATTCTTCCTCTATAAGAGATTTTCCGACATTTCACCGAATTCATAATCACCTTTTCCCCGAACAGAATACAGCTCTTACTGTCTCGGGGTTCGATGAAGTGGGGCATCGTG
>JBGTXC010000136.1:0-7536 GCA_041937835.1 Alteromonadaceae bacterium
AAGTACAAATTCACTATCCCAGCTGAGCTTGGTTACGGTGAGCGCGACCTAGGCAGCATCCCTGCTAACTCAACGCTAGTATTCGAAGTTGAGCTGCTTGAAATTCAAAAAGCAGAGCAAGCTGCTGAGTAATTCGAGCCGAATAAAAAAGGAGCCAATTGGCTCCTTTTTTTAGGTGTGTTTTTCGTAAACGTTATGAATAAGCTCATCTTCTAGTTCAAACCTGAGCTCAAGGGCTTCACCTAAACGCGATAAATGCGTATCAAAGTCAGCCAGTAAATCTTGTTCGTTTACTTCTGCGTATTGGTCGTTAAAATCAAGGGCAGTGTCTGTGGTTTCGCTGATCCTTGGGTATAACGCTTTAGCAAGCGCTAGTCCCTCAGGACCATTTCGCTCACAGTCTTTTACTATGCTGTCGTAAACTTCAAAGTGCCCCGCCGACACATAGTCCATCAAAATTTGGCAAAAAGCCTGGATATCAGCTTTAGCTGGTAACGCATGATCATTGCTGTCATATGGAGACATCCCAGCCAACTTACAGTAGTTGACCAACAGTTGTTGACGCTCCGCTAACCAGTTATCTATTAAAGAATGGCTGCCACCCCATTGTTGTTGTGCTTTCTCTAAACGTGTCAGCATTGCTGCTCTCCTAGTAACAGAGTCATAGTCCTATCTGAATGAAAAACGGCTCAAAGATCAACCAATTTTTAACAGATCTCGAAAAACTAATCCTAAGTTACTAATAATTAATGGGTTATTTATAGTTAGAAAAATGCAGGAAAGCAGAAAAGAAAAAACCACCGCTAGGGTGGTCTAAATTTCTTAAAAGTCTCGTTGCAACGAGCTTCTTCTTATTGTTGCGTCGTATAGCGCGTATTATTTATACCCCAGGGATCAATCAGTTGCAACACAAATGTTAAAAAAACATTAAAAAATATTTTGAAGCCGAAATGACGCGCTAATTTCGTAGTGACTCTTCAGTGTGCATGATAAACTATGCCGGTTTTAAATCTGCAAAGAGAGCCTTCATGAGCGAACTAAAAAATGACCGCTATTTACGCGCTTTAGCGAAGCAGCCTGTTGATGTAACACCCGTTTGGATGATGCGCCAAGCAGGTCGTTATTTGCCTGAGTACCGTGCCACACGTGCCCAAGCGGGTGACTTTATGAGCCTATGTAAAAATGCGGAGCTAGCTTGTGAAGTGACCTTGCAACCACTGCGTCGCTATCCGTTAGATGCCGCTATTTTATTTAGCGACATTTTAACCATTCCAGATGCAATGGGTTTAGGTCTGTACTTTGAAACGGGTGAAGGCCCTAAATTTGAACGCCCAATCCAAAGCATGCAAGATGTCGCTAAGCTACCTGTGCCTGATCCAGAGCAAGAGCTTGGCTACGTTATGAACGCAGTACGTACGATTCGCCGTGAGCTGAAAGGTGAAGTGCCACTGATTGGTTTTTCTGGTTCACCTTGGACACTGGCTACTTACATGGTTGAAGGTGGTAGTAGTAAAACATTCGGCAAAATCAAAAAGATGGCGTTTGCTGAGCCGGAGATCTTACACCTTTTGCTAGATAAGCTAGCGGATTCAGTGATTTTATACCTTAATGCCCAAATCAAGGCTGGTGCGCAATCACTGATGATTTTTGATACTTGGGGTGGGGTGTTAACACCACGCGACTACAAAGAATTTTCACTGGCTTACATGGATAAAATCGTTAAAGGACTTATCCGTGAGAATGATGGCCGTAAAGTGCCAGTAACCCTATTTACTAAAAATGGTGGCCAGTGGCTTGAAGACATCGCCGCAACCGGTTGCGATGCCCTAGGTCTAGACTGGACTATTGATATTGCCGATGCGAAGCGTCGTGTGGGCGATAAAGTGGCGCTCCAAGGTAATATGGATCCTGCCATGCTACACGCAACCCCTGAGCGTATTCGCCAAGAAGTTGCCAAGATTTTAGATGGTTTTGGTTCAGGGAGTGGCCATGTATTTAACTTAGGTCACGGCATTACACCTGACGTTGACCCAGAGCATGCTGGCGCATTTATTAATGCGGTGCATGATTTGTCAAAACCGTATCATCTGTAAAAAATTAACCCACCCATCGGTGGGTTTTTTTATGCTACCAAAAACACTGATTTGGCCGGGCAGCACAGCAAAGGCTAAAGCGATTCAAATTGAGCTTAGAGCTAAGCTTAATGTCAGGAGTCGCCAGCTTTTAGCACCAATACGTATGATTGCTGGGATCGATGTGGCCTTTCCACAAGGTGGCCGTACTACACGTGCAGCCGCAGTAGTTTGGGACATGCATACTCGTTCAATTATGGCCCGTCATACTGTAGAGCTGCCAACGTGCATGCCTTACATACCAGGCTATTTAAGCTTTCGAGAAGGCCCTGCCATCTGGCAGTTACTTAATTCCTTGCCTATTCAGCCAGAGTTACTCATGTTTGATGGCAATGGCACCATTCATAAAGAGCAAATGGGGATTGCGAGTCACATCGGCATTGTGCGCGATATACCAGCGCTCGGGGTGGCTAAACAGGCACTGTATGGCGAATTTGGCGCACTTGCGAAAGCCAAGTTGAGCCATATGCCTGTGATGGATCCAAAGGATAAATCTCATTTAGGCTATGCGCTTCGCTCGCGCGCTGGTGTAAAACCTGTGTTTGTGAGTAGCGGCCATAAAATAAGCCAGCAAGAGGCGCTGGCTTTAGTGGTCGCGTCGCTTGGCAGATATAAACTGCCAGAGCCAACGCATTATGCGGATAAGTTAAGTAAAAGCGCGTCTAATTAGTAAGACGCGTTTGGCTCGCTTGCCATCATCTCAGTGCCTAGACCTTCGACCAACTGCAAGTAAGAGTCAGTTGGCCAGTCCCGCTTTTTTGCTTCATCATAGGCTTGTCGGAGCAATTGTTCACCTTCCTCCATGCGTCCTAGCTCAGAATAAGCGGCACCTAAAACAGAGAGTAGCACCGGATTTTGCGGATCTTCTGAACGGGCAAGTTCAGCGTATTTAACGGCTTCTTCTAAGTTTTGTACGCCTTCTTCCGTTGAAAAAGCAAGTAGCTTGGCGTATTCCACCATGGCAGGTAAATACTGATTGTGGGTAGCCTGTTTAAGCATTTCAACTGCTTCGGCAACGTTATAATGCACGTTTTCGAAGTTTAATAGTGAACGAGCATATTGATACTGTGCACGCTCATTGCCTTCTTTCGCTGCTTTGACTAACCATGCAAAGGCTTTGGCTTCGTTTGGCTGGCACCCTTCGCCGTTATCAAGACAGTGGACTAAGCGCAATTGTGCATCGCCATTACCGTTAATTGCAGCGCGGTAGTACCATTCGATGTGCTCTTTGCTCTTAGTTGCATCTATGATGCCTTCTTCCAGCATGAGGGCGTAGCGCGCTTGTGCATAGCTATTGCCTTCTTCTGCAAGGGCTTTCAATTGCTCTGTGTATTTGCGTAGTTGTTTTTCGTATTTACGGTGTTTTTTAGCGCTGGATGCCTTAGTTTTAAAGGTGTAAGACAAGTTTTCAACGCGCTCTGGCTCGCCGTTACGGCGTTTTTTCGGCTCAAAGCGCCATTGTTTCACAGCACTCAATACGTATTCGTCTAGCACACCTTTTGGAAAAGATGCCAACACACGCACGTCTTCGACGTAGCCGTTCTCGTTAACGCTGTAAGAAACCGTCGTCCATGCTGTACGAGCATTACGTTCATCTTCAGGAAGCTCAGGCTCAACACGGTCAATAATCTTGGCGCGTTGTGGGTAGAAGTTACTGTTTTTGATAATCGGCTTAAAGTTGCGCATGTGATGATCAAAACCATACTCTTCACTGGTTGCTAAGTAATGGTTTTTCGCTTCGCGACGCGAGCTTACTTTGCGGCGCAGTGAGCGGTAGTGATCTTTCGCTTCTTCGTTGCCAAAATCTTGGGCGATTAAGTACCACGCCACAGCTGAATTTAAATCGACTTCCGTGCCTATGCCGTCTTGAAACATCTTAGCTAATTGCATTTGGGCATCAACATGGCCAAAGCGTGCTAGCTTTTGGAATTCGGCAAAGGCAGCCGCATCTTGCCCATCAGCAAGATATTTATTCGCGGTTTTGAAGTCAGCGAAGGAATGGAAACTAGCCAAACCGAACACGCCTGCTAAGAGGAGTTTTTTAGGTGACATAGTGGGCTGCCTTTTATTTTTGTGTTTGTACCCCCGAGTTTACAAGATTTTTACACCAAAACAATGTTTTTGGCTCACTTTTAGGCACTTTTATCGGCATTTATCATAACTTTCTGTGAGGTCTTAGACTGATTAAGTATTAGTCAGTCGATTTAAACCGTTCAGTGCCGCAACCCGATATGCTTCTGCCATAGTGGGGTAGTTAAAGGTGGTATTAACAAAATACTCAATGTTATTACCGGGCCCTTTTTGCTCCATAATGGCTTGGCCTATGTGAACAATTTCTGAGGCACGCTCGCCAAAGCAATGCACCCCTAAAATCTCTTTGGTTTCGATGTGGAATAGAATTTTTAAACTCCCCACCGTGGCACCCGTAATGTGCGCGCGGGCAAGATGTTTAAACTGCGCTCGACCTACTTCATAAGGGATTTTTGCTTCAGTTAGTTCTTGCTCTGTTTTACCGACTGAGCTCATTTCTGGAATAGTGTAAATACCAGCAGGAATGTCACTGATTAATTTATCTTGGCAGGCTTCATGGACTATGTTGTTCGCCGCAATACGCCCTTGGTCGAACGCAGCACTGGCAAGACTTGGGTAGCCAATCACATCACCTACAGCAAAAATGTTTTCAACCGAGGTGCGGTACATATCATTTACTTTGATAAGCCCGCGGCCATCGGCCTCTAAACCTACTTTATCAAGCTGCAAACTTTGCGTGTTACCTGTGCGGCCATTAGCAAATAGCAGGCAATCTGCCAAAACGCGCTTGCCGGATTTCATGTGAAGGATCACGCCATTGTCATTGGCCTCGATTTTTTCAAACTCCTCATTGTGACGAATCACGATACCTGAATTCCAAAAGTGGTAGGAAAGGGCGTCGGAAATCTCAGCGTCCATAAAGGCAAGTAAGCGATCGCGCGTGTTGATGAGGTCTACCTTGCCACCAAGTCCTTTGAAAATAGAGGCGTATTCACAACCAATCACACCGGCACCATAAATAATCACACGGCGAGGGTTATGGTTCAGGCTTAAAATGCTGTCTGAGTCGTACACACGAGGGTGGTTAAAATCGATGCTGTCAGGGTGATAGGGGCGAGAGCCTGTGGCAATCACTATGTATTCAGCGGTCAACTGCTCAAAGGAGCCATCCGGATGGTTCACCTGAATTGTGTGGTTATCGACAAACTCGGCTTCGCCTTGAAACATTTCAATACGGTTACGCTCGTAAAAGCTGCTGCGCAGGTTCACTTGTTTATTGATCACGTTACCTGCGTGTTTGACTATGTCTTGAAAAGTGATGCCTTGCTGGCGCTCAGGCATAGAAAAAATAGGATTGGCTTTATTTTCGATAAAGCGGCTCACGGCATGGCGTAGCGCTTTTGAAGGAATGGTGCCCCAATGAACACACCCACCACCAATGCGGGCATGGCGTTCAATCACAGCAACCCGCTTATTACTTTTGGCTAGGTTCATAGCGGCCCCTTCACCTCCGGGGCCTGTGCCTATGATGATGGCATCAAACTGAAAAGATTTATTTTGTGCTTGTTTAGCTGCTTTTTTATTCGCCATAAATACTCCCGTTGTGGCAGGAGTAAGGCGTTAAGCGCTGTGCAATAACTGCTTATTAAAGCTAAGCCATTGGCGCTTTTGTTCCTGCCAAGCGTGTTCAAGCTCTTTTAATTGTTGTTTTAACGCTGATTTTTCGTATGTTTTCAGCATGGTACTTTTTTTCGCCTCTAGCAATTGTTTTTTTGCTTTGTAAAAGGCGTTGAGCTGTTGTAGCAGGGCATCGTATTCCTCATGCAACTTGGCAAGTTGCTCCTCAGCTTTTGGTAAACGCGCCATTTTTTGCTCTGATTGCAGCAGTAACACTTGTGCTTTAGCACGCTCTATCCGCTCCTGTGGTGTGCGCTTTAGATCAGAGGCAAGGCCGCAGGCGTTTAAGGCTGAAATTAACCATTTAGTTGGGTCGTAATGGAACCAACGTATGCCGTTGCGGTAGTCAGTGGCGAAAATATGATGGAAATTATGATATCCCTCGCCATAGGTAAGTAACGCAAGCAGGGCATTATCGCGCGCGGTATTTTTCTCTGTGTATGGGCGTTTTCCCCAAATGTGCGCCAAAGAATTAATTAAAAACGTAAAGTGCTGGCTCAGTACTAAACGTAATAAGCCAATCAATAATAAAGCACCTACCACATCACCTAATAGCCAACCAATCGCGGCAGGCACTAAGACGTTCATCGCTAACACTAAAAGCAGGTAATGCTTGTGTTGCCACATTACTATGGCGTTTGCTTTTAAGTCTTTGGCGTTGTTGTAATTGTTGTATTGGTCGCCTTGGTAGTCTCTTAACATCCAGCCAATGTGGCTGTACCAAAAGCCACGGGTTGCGGCATACGGGTCTTTGTCTGGGTGATCTACGTGGCCATGGTGACGGCGATGATCACTACTCCAATGAAGGGCTGAATTTTGTAATGCAAATGCACCACCTAGGGCAAAAATAAACTGAACCACAGGGTGCGCTTTATAGGCTTTGTGAGCCCATAGGCGGTGATACCCTGCGGTGATAGACATGCCAGAGAAAAACATGGCGGCAATAAAGATGGCCCAAAGCTCGCCACTGTATCCTGAGGTCAAGCCATACCATGGCACTAAAGTAAGGGCACCCAGTGCCGTAAGGGTGAAAAAAGCTACATTAACCCAAAGAAGCGGTTTTTTATTCATTTACGAAACATCAAAAAATTCAGCGTACACTTGTGCGCTAAAATAGTTGTTAATTGCCATGACGTCAACCTTTGTCATTTAGTGGTACACTAGCCGAATCTAAGTTCGGAGACGCAGCCATGTCGGGTGTAAGAGCAAAACAAAAAGAAAAAACGCGCCAAGCGTTAATCGAAGCAGCATTTAATCAGCTCAGTGCAGAGCATAGTTTTTCAAATTTAAGCTTACGAGAAGTGGCCAGAGAGGCAGGTATCGCACCGACTTCTTTTTACAGGCATTTCAAGGATATGAATGAGCTTGGCTTAACTCTAGTAGATGAGGCCGGACTCACATTGAGGCAGTTAATGCGCCAAGCGCGTCGCCGAATCGAAAGTGGCTCTGGGCTAGGTGGCAGTGTGATCAATACTTCTGTGTTCACCTTTATGGAATTCATTGAATCCTCACCAAACCAATTTAGACTTTTGCTGCGTGAGCGTTCTGGTACATCTAAAGCATTTCGTGCCGCGGTCGCCCGTGAAATCCAACACTTTATACTTGAGCTAGCCCACTATTTAGAAAGTGAAACCAAGTGTGATACCTACCATGCTCATGTTCAGTCAGAAGCCATGGTAACCCTTGTGTTTAACGC
>JBGTXC010000137.1:0-7524 GCA_041937835.1 Alteromonadaceae bacterium
CTTTTTCTACCTGCCAAAGCGCAGGCGCGGCATAACTAAAAGCCGTAAACAGTAAGGTGAAAAGCGCCAAGGCATGGCGTAAAAATAAGGTGTTTTTCATTGTTTCGTCCCTAAAAAAGTCAATCGTATGGTAATGCTTTAAACAATTGACTGCCAACACTTTTTGTAGCTTTTCGCCCGCCCAAAAAGGGATTTTAGTCTATAGTTTTAACACCTTTGTTTTTCGCCATGGTGCTCATGTATAAATTGCTAAGCAATCACTTTTTGGTGTGTGTGTGGGTGTGCCTAATCTTGCCATTCACTGCGCGGGCACAAGAGGTGGTGCTGCAACTAAAATGGCTGCATCAATTTCAGTTTGCAGGTTATTACATGGCGATTGAAAAAGGCTTTTACCAAGAATTTGACCTCAACGTGACTGCGTTACCTGCAAGCGCTATGGCACCTGACACCATTGAAAAAGTACTCTCTGGGCAAGCGCATTTTGGGGTCACTCATTCTGGGCTACTAAGGGCATACAGCGAAGGTAAAAACGTGGTGGCGATGGCCGCCATGTTTCAATCATCGCCTTATTGCTGGATGGTAAAAGCAGATGCACCTATCTCAGCGCCAAAAGACTTTTCCGATAAAACCATTTCCCCAGTCAGCCAGCAAGAAAACAGCGAGCTTTTGGCCATGCTGTATCAAAATGGCGTGTCAAAAGAGAGGGTTCGTTTAGCGCCTAAAGGCAGTGGGCTCAGTGAATGGTTAAGCGGTGAGTTAGATGCCTTACAAGTGTACATCACCAACGAGCCTTTTAAGGTTAAGCAACTTGGCATTGAGTATCGTTTGGTGTGTCCAAAAGACTATGGCTTTTCTGTCTATGCGGACATCCTATTCACCACAGAGCAATTTATAGAGCAAGACCCAAAGCTGGTTCACAATTTTTACCGTGCTAGCCTAAGAGGCTGGCGGTATGCCCTTGAAAATACCGAAGAAGCCATCAAGATTATTCACCGCAAATATGCGCCCAATAAAACCTTGGCCGAGCTGCGTTTTGAAGCAGAGCAAATCAAACGTTTTATGATTGCTCCAGAGCAAATGTTGGGGGCGATGTCAGCAACCCGCTGGTATAAAATTGGTGAGCTGTATGGCATAGAGCAATCAAGACTAGATAACCTCAGTCAGGCGTTTATTTACCGCGCGCCAGCACGGGGGCATTCGTCATTTAGTTGGATGTATGTGTTGTCGGTTTTACTGCTGCTTATTTTTGTGCCCATGTACTTTATGCTGCTGATGAACCATAAAAAAGGGCAAAACAAAGGGTGAATATGACTTAGGCCTGCCGTTATACTATGGGCATGCTCTTCCTTTGGCGTGAAAGATGTCGATTACCAGCCAATTCCAACAACTCGATTCCTTATTAGCTAGCACCGCACAGTATTGGCAGCAAAAGGCCTTTGCTGAGGATGTGATCCCTTGGCCTGAGCTAAATGATGTCTTGCTGGCTTTAAGTGATGACGAGTTAGCTGCACTCGACAAAGAACCAGAACGTTTACAAGCATTTTTTGAGCCTTATATTCCAGCACTTAACGCACTCCCTGAGCTGATTGCGTTAACGCGGCGCAAGGAGCCCGCGCTTAGTTTTCCTTTTTGGTTAACTAACGGTGTCAAAGGGCGCAAAATCCAACAGTTGGAGTCTTTTGTAAGTTGTATAGACGAGTCAAAGCTGCCAATTTTAGAGTGGTGTGCAGGTAAAGGGCACCTTGGGCGCATGGCGCATTTTGCGTTTGGGGTTGCTGTGCACAGCGTTGAGCTACAAGCCCCTTTGGTGAAAAGCGGGCAAGCATTGGCGCACAAGCTGGCGATGCCAATTCGTTTTTCAGAGCAAGACGTACTCGCCGAGGATGCTCATCGCCATGTTGAATGTGAGCAACATGCGGTAGCTCTGCACGCCTGTGGGCAATTACACACACAGTTGATGAGCCATGCTGCAAAAGCTAAAACGCAAAAGCTGACGATTTCACCTTGTTGTTATCATTTGATCAGCACGCCAATATACGAGCCACTTAGCCAACTTGCTGCACACAGCCAAATCACACTCAGCCAAGATGACCTAAAACTTGCTTTGCAAGAAACGGTTACAGCGCCTGCTAGAGTCACGCGATTACGGCAATTAGAAGTGACCTGGCGCTTAGGTTTTGATGCCCTACAGCGCGACATCACAGGAAATGACGCTTATTTACCCGTACCGAGTGTGGCAAAAGCCATTTTTAGCCAAACCTTTGCGGATTTTTGCCAATGGGCCGCTGAGAAAAAAGGCATTAGTCTACCTCAAGGCATGGATTACCCTGCGTACCTTGCCAAAGGGCAAAGACGCAAAACCATCACAGATCGCATTGAGTTAGTCCGTCATGTTTTTCGAAGAGCCATTGAAATTTGGCTGATATTAGACCGAGTGGCCTACCTTGAAGAGCAAGGGTATCAGGTGGACGTGGCGGAGTTTTGTGATAAGCAGGTCACGCCGCGCAATATCATCATTAAAGCTGCGCGGCACAGAGCTTAGCTTATTCGCTATCGTCTGCTTCGGCTGGCGCTTGGGTATTGGCAAGTAAGGCTTCAAGTTCAGCCACTTTTGCCTCAAGAGCAGTCAGCTTTTCACGCGTGCGAATTAACACCTGAGACTGCACTTCAAACTCTTCACGACTGACAAAGTCCATTTCTGAAAGCTTATTTTGTAGTACTTGCTTGGTTTTGGACTCAAGTTGCTCAGCAACGTTTTTTACGCCCTGCGGCATATTATTTGAAATCTGTTTAGCAATTTCTTCAATTTTTGATGGGTTGATCATGGCTAAATCTCTGATTGATAACTTATTAAATGGTAACTCACCCACGGCCATTGGCAAAATAAACTTACCCTAGCAGCCACCTGCTTTTCGCTGTGTTTGTGGTTGAGCTTTGTTACAATGGCGCCCTGATTTGTCTTAGTCGTGTTGCAATGCAGCTTAATCCCAAACAAAACGAAGCCGTTAAATACATCTCTGGCCCATGCCTGGTACTTGCAGGTGCTGGCTCTGGTAAAACCCGTGTGATCACCAATAAAATTGCCTACTTAGTGCAAGAGTGTGAATACAAAGCTCGTAACATCGCTGCGGTAACCTTTACCAACAAAGCCGCCCGAGAAATGCGTGAGCGAGTGACCCAAACCTTAGGGCGCACTGAATCCCGAGGTTTATGGGTGTCGACGTTTCACACCTTAGGGCTTGAGATCATCAAAAAAGAGCTCACCACACTTGGCTTTAAGCCGGGATTTTCGTTATTTGATGATGGCGACATCCAACAGTTATTAACGGATCTCACTGAAAAAGAGCTCAAAAAAGACAAAGACTTATTAAACCTATTAAAAAACCAAATCAGTAACTGGAAAAACGAGCTACTGTTGCCTGAGCAAGCCATTGCTATGGCAAAAGAGCCTCAAAATGCCTTGTTTGCTCAGCTTTATGCCCGTTACCAAGCGCAATTACGCGCATACAACGCTCTGGATTTTGATGACTTGATCATGATCCCCACGCTGCTCTTAATGAACAAAGTGGATGTGCGCGAACGCTGGCAAGCGCGTTTTCGTTACATGCTGGTGGATGAATACCAAGACACCAATACCAGTCAATATTTGATGGTTAAAATGCTGGTGGGCGAGCGTGCGCGTTTTACAGTTGTAGGTGATGACGATCAATCGATTTACTCATGGCGTGGAGCAAAACCGCAAAACTTAGTGCAATTAAGCAAAGACTTCCCGCAGTTGCGTTTAATTAAGCTTGAGCAAAACTACCGCAGTGCTGGGCGTATTCTTAAATCTGCCAACATTTTGATTGCTAATAACCCACACGTGTTTGAAAAAACCTTATTCAGTGAGCTAGGTTACGGTGACCCTATTCGCGTGATTGGCACGCGTGATGAAGAGCACGAAGCAGAGCGTGTGGTGGCTGAAATCATCTCGCATAAATTTACTCAGCGCACTAGCTACCGCGACTACGCCATCTTATACCGGGGAAACCACCAAGCACGGCTATTTGAAAAAGCCCTAATGACGAACCGCATTCCTTATAAGCTCAGCGGCGGGATGTCGTTTTTTGGGCGTGCGGAAATCAAAGACATCATGGCGTATTTACGTTTATTGGTGAACCAAGACGATGACAACGCCTTTTTACGAGTGGTAAATACGCCAAAGCGTGAAATTGGGCATGTGACTTTGCAAAAGCTCGGTGAGCTTGCAAACGACAAACACATAAGCTTGTTTGCTGCCTGTTTTGAGCCTGAGCTTGCCAATGTGCTAAAAGGGCGTGGCTTTAATGCCTTAATGGGCTTTGCCCGTTGGATAGTCGAGCTCAGTGACAACTGCCAAAGAGCCGAAACCTTAGATGCAGTGAAGTCTCTTATTCATCACATTAAATACGAAGAATATTTGTATGAGACGTCCACCTCAGTGAAAGCGGCAGAAATGCGCATGAAGAATGTCTCTGAGCTGTATCGTTGGATCACGGACATGCTCACAGGGGATGCAGATAACCCGCCTATGAGCCTGCCTGAGGTCGTGACTAAGCTCACACTCAGAGACATGATGGAACGTAACGAAGAAGAAGATGACACGGATGCCGTGCAACTGCTGACTTTGCATGCCTCCAAAGGTTTGGAATACCCTCATGTATTTATGGTGGGGATGGAAGAGGGCTTGTTGCCTCATCAAACCAGCATAGATGAAGACAACATCGAAGAAGAGCGTCGCTTAGCTTATGTGGGCATTACCCGTGCTCAGCAAACTTTGACTATGACGTACGCCCGCTCACGTCGCCAGTTTGGTGAAACCAGCGCCACAGAAATTTCGCGTTTTGTGGAGGAATTACCGCAAGATGATTTGCAGTATGAAGCGCGTAAAGCGCCGCAAGATCAACAGCAGCGAATGGCGTCAGGCCAAGCTAGGGTTGCTAACCTTCGCGCCATGTTGAAAAAGGACTAGTGGCTGCGCGCTTGGCGCGTATCCACACAGAGCTCTGTGCGTACTGGTAGGTGTTCACCCACAAAGCAACCAATGCCTAACTCAGTTAATTGCTCGCGGAATTCTAAAATATTTGGGCCTGTGGCAATGAGCGTGGCACCCAGTGCGCTGGTAACGGCTTTAATGCCAGTTAACTGTTGCTGATACATGGGCTCATGCGCCACACGGCGGCTAAAAATGTCACTCAGCATCACGTATTTAAATGGCGCTAAGGTCAAAATGTTTAGCTCGGCTCTGTCATGAGCAAGGTTACTGAGCGCTAAATCCACAGCAATGGCTTTAAGGCGACTAAAGTTAGCCAGTTGCTGCGATGACGCATGCCTTAATGACTTTTCGTTAAACATTAAACACACTTTTTCAAGCTGCTCATGGGTAGTCAGTAGCGTCATAAACTGCTCAAACGAGCTTGCCCGTAACAGCTGTGTGGAGCATGGCACAATGAGCTTTTGCTCTTGATGACGCAGCTTTAGGCTTTCTGAGAACAAGTTAAGCTCAATGGCTTGACGGTCTTCATCGTTGCTAATGAGTCGCTTTAAACGACTAAAGCTCACCGCGCCTAATACCGGGTGCTGGCCAAAAATACTCAACACTCGCTCGCTAAGCTTTTGGTCATCAGAAGTGATTAAGGTTTGGCGCTTAAACTGGATATCCATTGAAGAAGCATGATGCTGCGGCTCTTGAGTCGGTTTTGCCGTATTAGCAAGAACAGGGTGGTACATTTCATAGCGTCCGCGCCCAGCGCTTTTAGCGTAATACATGGCGCTGTCCGCATCGCGGATCACTTCATCAATATCTTGATAGGACTCACGCGAGTAAGTAATACCTATACTTGCCCCTGGGTAAACACAGGCATCATTGTGGCAGTATGGCTCACTCACTCTTTCAATGATGCGCTGAGCGATTTCTTTCGCGCTGTCTGGGTGGTCGAGCTGGTTTAGTAAAATCACAAACTCATCACCGCCTAAACGAGCCAATAAATCGTTGTCACGTATGCATTCGCCAAGCACTTTGGCAATTTTTATTAAGAATTGATCGCCGGCAAGGTGACCAAGTACATCATTGATTTCTTTAAACTTATCTAAATCAATAAACAGCACGGCAAAGGTGTGTTCAGGGTGGCGTTTATAACGGCTTAAGGTTTTTTCAAGGTGCTCTAAAAACAGGCTGCGGTTAGCAATGCCGGTGAGATTATCGTGGTGAGCATCGTAATAGAGCTGTTCTTCGATTTTTTTGCGTTCTTCAATTTGCAGCTGCAAGTGCAAATTAGCTTGGCGTAGCTCTTTGGTTTTTGCTGCGACCTTATCCTCAAGAAGCTGGTGGCTTTGCGCTAGAGTTTGCTTAGCCAATTGGGCATCAATCACTTTTGCAATTTGGCTAGACACAAAGGTCATCAGCTCAACGTCAGACTCGTCGTATTGATGGCGGTTGTTATACGCCTGCAGTACCACCATACCTATAATGCCGTGTGAGGTTTTAAGGGGCACACCCAACCAAGATGTAGCAATTTGTTGGTAATTAGTGGCTTCTTGGAAAACAAGCTCACCGCGCTGGCTTAATTCCGCGGCACGTTGGCGGTCAATTAATTGCGCCTTACCTTTGGTGATCACAAGCTCACTGTAACCTTTGGCAAACGCACGGGGCGGGTAGTGTTCAAATACTTCGTCAACCGCATAGGGGAAGCTCAGTAGTTGGCTTTCTTTATCGTATAAAGAGATAAAAAAGTTTTCCGCGTGAGTCACACTTTGAATAATGGTGTGTACTTGTTGATACACCTGCTCGAGCGTGTTGTCGCTACTTGCCAGCTCCGCAATTTGAAACAAAATTTGCTGACGCTTTAAAGCGTCTAAGCGTTGGGCAACTTCTTTTTGTAATTGGTCGTTCGCGGTTGAAAGCGCTTGTGTGCGCACTTTAACTTCGGACTCTAGCATTTCCCGTTTGCGCACGCGCTCAATGGCGGTGGCCAAATACATGGAAATGAACTCCATCAGTTCGATGTGGCCTTCCGTAAAGGGGGCGTCTTTGTCGTAACTTTGCGACACGATCACGCCAATGATCTTATCGCCGCGATACACAGGCACACCGAGCCAATGTTCAGATAAACTACCCAGTACGGTAAAAGTGCCTTTAGCGGCCTCTTGCTCTAATTCTTGGCGGCTGTAACAGCGGGTTTCACCAACATCAAAAACATGGCCGGTAATGCCATTCATAAATTGATTGTTTTGATCAATCGCAACACTGATGCCGTCTTTTTCATCAACAAAATAAGAGAGTTCTAATTCATCAAATTGCGGGTTATGTAGTACCACAAAGAAGTTAGAGGTAGGTAAGTAGGCTTCTAAAATTTCATGTATTGCAGGGTAGAGCAGGGTGAGCTCGGCCACAGTGCTGGCACGCTCTGATAATTGGATCAGGGCATCCTGTAGGTGATGAGTTTGTTTGTATCGCCTTAATAGTTGTTTGAGTCTGGCGATTTTTTTTTCAAGCTTTCCGTGCTC
>JBGTXC010000138.1:0-7504 GCA_041937835.1 Alteromonadaceae bacterium
GGTTAAAAAGCACACCGTTCCCGGCGCTACTTAAAAGTTATTTAAATAAGTGGCTTCAGCAATTAGATTTTGTATTGGCATTTCACAGTGCCCAAGGGTTTCATGGGGGCTCTGCCAGTACCTATGCATTACTTCGAAAGAGTGACGAAAAGAAATTAGAAAACCGTGAAAAGCACGCTAAAAAGTAAAAAAGCCCACTCGGGCTTTTTTTATTTTTCTTGTTGGTAGTGAACAGGGTCAGCATTTGCTTGGTTAAACCACGCTGAAACACCCAATACAGCAACCATGAGTGCCACAAAGCTGAATTTGACCCCGCGGTGAGTGGACCGTGCCATTCAATCCCCCTAAGCGGTCTTATTTTTGTTATTTTCACCACCAGTGTAAGAGTGATATTTAAGCAAAACAAGCTGTTTATTTAATCAGTACTCTTGGCCTTTATCTATGGTGTGACGTAATGGCTCACCGCTTGATAAGGCTCGCACATTCTCAGCAATTTGCGCTGTAATCGTGCCAATGCTTGTGAGCGCTGACACATGGGGCGTCACAGCTATTTGAGGGTGATGCCAAAACTCATGCGCCTCATCTAAAGGCTCTCTTGCAAACACATCCAGTACGGCAAATCCTAGCTGCTCTTTGGCTAACGCTGGAATTAATGCCGCTTCATCTAGATGCTGACCCCGCCCAACATTAATTAATAAAGCGTCTGCTTTCATGCTTTTTAAAAACTCAGCATCAATAAAATGCCGAGTATGCGAGGTTAAAGGCAATAAACACACAACCACATCAAAGGTGTTTAATGTTTCCAGTAATCGCTCACGGCACTTAATGGTTGGGAACGCGCGCTTTTTCTCTGTGCGAGCAAAGCAAGTGACTTCAAATCCAAGGCCTTGGAGCACTTTGCCGGTATGCTCCCCTAAATGGCCTGCACCGAGTATTAATGCTTTTTCTAATCGTCTTGCTCGGCGCGGCTTCCAGGTGCGCTCAGCTTGTTTCGCTCGGTATTCTAAAATACGGTTTTGATAGGCCAAGCAATGCGATGCCACATAATTTGCCATATCTTTGGCAAGCGCTGGGTCAACCACACGTGTGATGGGCACATCAGGGACTTCTTTTGCGAGCAAGTGATCCACCCCTGCCCCAAAAGAGGCGATTGCCTTTAACTGTGGCATCTGCTGCCAAATGTCATTGGGTGCCTGCCACGCCACTACCCACGTTACATCCGAAATCGCCATGCCTTCTTGCCATACACGAATACGGGCAGCTGGCAACGCCTCGCTTAACGCGCTTTGAAATCGCGAAACATCGCGCCCTGGCACACAAATCAAAATCGATTCTTGGCTTAGGGGGGTGTCATATTTGTTCACATTATTGCCATTGGATTGTCATTTTGGCCGCCTAATCTGCTAAAAAATTTAGCTTTATGGTGAGCCATGTTAGATCTAGATGATGTTATTGCGAAAAGTTTACCTAATCTCAGCCAATCACCCAAGCTCAGTAAAGTGGTTAAAAAAGGCTTAGACTTTTTACTTCACGAATCCGCTTTTAATGACTTTTCACAAACCTATCCTCATTTACAAGGCGTCGAGTTTGTTGAGCAAGTGCTCGAAGAGTTTGATTTTTCCTGCACTGTTTGCCCAAATCAACTTGAAAACATCCCAGAATCTGGCCCTGTGGTGATTGCGGCTAACCACCCCATTGGCTCTTTAGATGCGCTTGCCTTAGTACAACTGCTCCACAAGGTACGCCCTGATATCCAAGTGGTTGCTAATCGCATGCTGATGGCATTAAAACCCATGCACCCGCTCTTGCTACCTGTAAATAATGTGTCTGGGCATAGCTTAAAACGTGAGCTGGCCAATATTCATCAGCACCTTAAACAAGGAGGTGCTTTGCTTATTTTTCCGGCTGGTGAAGTATCACGTTTACGCCCTCATGGGGTGCGCGATGGCCAGTGGAAAACGGGCTTCATCAAAATGGCTAAAAAAGCTCAGGCGCCCATTTTGCCTATTCACATCAAAGCAAAAAACAGCGCCTTATTTTATGGCACATCCATGTTGTATAAACCGCTGGCGTCCATGCTGTTAGTAAAAGAAATGTTTAAGCAAAAACAAAAAAGCATGGCAGTCACCTTAGGTAAAGCCATTGCCCCTGAGCTTTATTTAGCCGCTAAGCACTCAGATACTGAGCTTGCCAAAATCATACGTAAGCACGTATATCAATTGCCACGTAAAAGCACTCAGGCTATACCAACTCTGGCCCCAATTGCCGCACCTGAAAACCGCACTGAGTTACAACAAGCCATTGCCGCGTGTGAATGCATAGGCCACACTGCGGATAACATGGCGATTGTGCTTTACCGCTATCAGGGCAGCTCTGTGCTCTTTCGTGAGCTTGGACGATTACGGGAAGTGGCGTTTCGCGCAGTTGGTGAAGGCACCCATAAACGCCGCGACATCGACAAATTCGACATGGACTACGACCACTTAGTGCTTTGGGATAAAGATGCCCTTGAAGTCGTCGGCGCCTATCGCTTGGCAGGCTCAGAGGCACTACTAAGTAAAAATCCCGCCGCCCTTTACACAAAAACGTTATTTCAATACCACTTAGGGATGGCACCTTATTTTGCAAAAGGCATCGAACTTGGTAGAAGCTTTGTACAGCCTAAATACTGGGGACGAAAAAGCCTCGATTATCTTTGGTATGGGATTGGCGCGTATTTGCAACGCTACTCTGAGTATCGCTATTTATTTGGTGCGGTGTCTTTATCAAATGCCCTGCCTCTGCGCGCCAAAGAGCTGATCGTATTTTATTATCAGCATTACTATGGCGTCAAAGACACTTTGGCCAGTGCCAACAACCCCGTGGTACTTAGTGAAGAAGGCATCAACGTGGCAAATACACTGTTTTGCCTAAAGGATGCCAAAGCAGATTTCAGTGAGCTAAAATTTGCCCTTTCGCAAATGCATGCCAGTGTACCCACCTTATTTAAACAATATGCTGAATTGTGTGAGCCAGGTGGGGTGCGGTTTTTGAGCTTTAGTACGGATCCTGCTTTTAATGACTGTATTGACGCCTTAGTCCTGGTGGATTTAACCAAGCTGAAAGCGCAAAAAGCAAAACGCTATTTAAACCACTCTTAGTATTGGTACCTTGCTTAGTACTTGCCTAGTACTTGCCTAGCACTTGCCTAGTAAAAGCGCCTTAACATCTGAAAATACACCTCAGTAAGGCGCTCAACCTCATGCACAGTGACTTGCTCGTTAACTTGGTGAATAGTACGGTTCAATAAGCCAAACTCGAGCACCTCTTGGCATATGCTTGCCACAAAACGGCCATCGGACGTTCCGCCTGAGCAGCTCAGCGCAGCAGTTTGCTCTGTCACTGCGTCAATCGCGTGTGTTAACGCTTGGTAAAGAGAGTTTGGACGAGAAAGCTGCGCTTCATCAGTCCGGTATGGCTCACACGGACGTTGCCAAGAGTATGTTAAATGCTTTACATAAGACGCACAGGCCTTTTCAATCTGCGCTTTAATTTCAGTACTGCAATAGGCTGGACTGTAACGCACATTAAACTGCACTGAGCCTTTAGCTGGCACGATGTTATCCAAAGGGTGTTCGATAGAGAGATTAGTCACTTGTAAGCTCGTTTGGCCAAGTGCTTGGTCTTTTTGCCACACAATGGCTGAAAGTGCTTGCGCCACATTTGCCGCAAGGTGCGCAGCATTGATAGTGTGTTCAGGGTAGGCAACGTGCCCCGCCTTACCAACTAGGCTAATGTCACCAGAAAGCGCACCGCGGCGGGCATTTTTAATGGTGTCTCCCACAGAGTGTACCGATGTTGGCTCGCCCACTAAACAGGCATCCAAGGTGATGCCTCGCGTTTTTAATTCCTGTACTAAAACCTGCATCCCATATTCAGCTTCGCCTTCTTCATCTGTGGTGATAAGCCAAACTAAATCACCATGCTCGTGGTGCGCTGCCAAAAAGCGCTCACATGCGCTCAGCATGGCTGCAATCGCACCTTTCATATCGGCGGCACCCCGCCCTATGATTTGCCCATCTATAATCGCTCCAGCAAAAGGTGGCGCCTGCCACGCGCATTCATCCCCTGCTGGCACTACATCTAAATGGCCACAAAAGGCAAAGCTAGGTAAGTGGTTAGCCCCTTTTTTTATTGCTAAAAGGTTACTCACTCCATGAATGTCATGGCGCTCAAGCGTAAAACCAAGTCGCTCAAGGTGGGCACTTAACCATTCGATGGAGCCCGCAGAGCGCGGTGTAATGGATGGAAACTGTAACAGTTGAACTAAGTATGAAACGGCACTGTCAGGTGTAATGGCATGTCGCGTGAATGATTGCGCCGAGAGATGCGCACTAACAGGATGAGAGCTAAGGTGTAACATACAAAAACGCCACGTCTTTTTTTAGTCATTAGACGCGGCGTTTTTGACAGCACTGTGATGCTTTTAAGACACTTTTTTAACGGCTTCTTTAGTAGGCGCACCGTGAGTGGATTTTTTGGCTTCCAACATGGCTTTCCAGTGAGTGATTTCTTCAGGAAGCGCTGGCGCATCGCCAGTAAACCCAGCTAAATCAATTAAATCTTCAATGGCAACCACGCCTTTTTTAGAGCGGAACACACCGCGCAAATAAGCAACGGCCATTAAACCGCGCTCGGTCTTAAACTTTTGCTCAATATAAAAGTATTTTTGATCCCAGCCGACTAAACGGGTTTCCACTGTGAATTTTTCTAGCGGCTTAATGTCGCGGATGTAGGTGATCGCCGTGGCGTTCACAATCGGGAACCACTTTTTAGCTAACAGCTTACTCAGCAACCCCATTTCTGAGATCATCCAAGTACGGGCAAGATCCATAAATGCCAAGTAACGTGAATTGGTTAAATGCATATTAACGTCACAGTCACTCGGTAAGGCACGGTATTGAATGTAACTGGTGTCTAAAAAATCAATGCTCGGCGCTTTATTGCGGCTACGCATTCGCCAAAATAACCAAAGTAAGCGGAAATAAAGATTCACAGGTTCCCTTGCCTCTTAAGATAAAAAACACACTATATCAGAATGCATTTTAGAGTGTTGACTCTATTTTGAACTAATCTTAAAAACCTTGCTTCAAAGTCAGCCGCCACGTATCCTCAAAGAAAAAAGAGGTGCATTATGAAACGGATTTTTCTGCTGCTAGCAATGCTGTTTGCCAGCTCAGCATTCGCCAATTTTACCATCCCAGGAAAAGGCACGGTGACCTACCCAACTGGCGTGACTAAATCTTTTGAATTTGGTTTTGCTTGGGATAGCGGCCAGCAACAATTTACCATAGGCAAAAAAAGCTATAACGTCAGCCAACTTCCTGAAGCGTACAGCCTAGCCATGGCGCTGAGCCCTGATGAGCGCACCATCTGGTTACAAGAATTTGCTAAAGGTTATTTTTCTGAGTTTACTTGGCAACTGGGCGAGCACACAGTCTCGCTTAAAAAACGCGATTTTGCTAAGCCTGTGAAAGGTGACTACGTGCTTAGTGTGAACGACATGGATTACTTTTTCATTCGTAACAGTGCCAGCATTACCGTGAAATTTGATAAAGACGGCGTGCGCTCTATCGCGGTGGACGGTGTAACCAAAGACATGGGCACGAAACAATAAGACCCAAAGAGGCACGCTCTAATGACTTATAAAAAAAGCGCCTTTCGGCGCTTTTTTTATACCTTAACCGTTTTGCGGTTAATCCCATACTCTCTGAGTTTATTGGCAACCGCCGTGTGGCTTAGTCCTAAACGTTTAGCAAGCTGACGCGAGCTTGGGTAAGCAGGGTAAAGCTTTCGAAGTAGCGTTGCCTCAAAGCGTTTTACTGCGCTATCTAAAGTGCCTTCAAAATCAGACTCTAAATAGCCCAAATCATTCGTAAAGGTAGGCAGTTGCAGGTGCTCTACTCTTAGCTCTGCATCATCCAATAAAGACACAGCACGGTAAACCGCGTTTTCCAGCTGACGTACATTACCTGGCCAAGGGTAGCCCTCTAAAAATGCAATGCACTCAGGGTCAATGCTTGGCACCGCATGCCCTGCTTGGCTGGCATATTTTTGCACAAAGTGCTGCGTCAGTGGCGCAATGTCCGCTTTACGGTCGCGCAATGGCGCAATTTCCAGTGCCAAGACATTAATGCGGTAGTATAAGTCTTCCCTAAACGCGCCTTCTTGCACCATGGCAGGTAAATCTTTCTGAGTGGCTGCCACAATGCGCACGTTTACTTTTACTTCGTTTTCATCGCCCACACGTCTAAAGGTGCCATCTTGTAAAAAGCGCAGTAACTTAGTTTGCAACTGCGTGGACATCTCACCCACTTCATCTAAAAAAACAGTACCGCCATCGGCTTGCTCAAGCACACCGCGTTGTGGCGCTGCATTTTCAGAATAGCCTGCGTAGCCAAATAGCTCAGACTCAGCCACATCATCAGGTAAAGACGCGCAAGACAAAGCAATAAATGGTTTCATCGAGCGGTTAGAGGCATAGTGGCAACTGCGTGCAAGCAGCTCTTTGCCTGTGCCGGTTTCCCCTGTGATCAAAATGGGGGCTTCAAGGAGTGCCATTTTACGTGCTTCACGCACCACGCGGCGCATGGCACTGGAATGGGTATGAATATTGGCAAAGCTTTCTTTGCCGTAACGGCGAAACGCACTCACTTGCTGCCCAAGGCGTGATTGCGATTTGATGTTAATTACCGCCCCTGCAAGCACATTGGCTTTGCCTTCTTCATCCGGCACTGTGATGGGTAAGATATCAGCAATAAAGTCTTCACCGGCCACTTCCACACGGGTCGTTTGGCCAAGTACTTCTTTGCCCTCCAACCAACGGGTAAAGTTAAAGCCTTTCAATAGGTTATTGATGTTAGCGCCAACCACCTCATCATGATTTAAGTGCAAATCGCGGCATGCGGCATCATTACATAAACGCACCCAGCCTTTGGCGTCAATGGAAATCACGCCATCAGGTAAGGCCCTTAATAGGGTATCTAATTCATTGTGTTCACGCTCAGATGGCAAGTAGGAGGTAGTACGTACATCCTCTACCCCATCGATTAAGCGAATGGCTGGCATGATTTTCTGAAACTGCTCAAACGCAACGGCTGGAAACGCCACAAACATGCGGCATTTTTCTGAGTCTACTTCGATACCTTTGAGGTCTATCTCATGGCTGGCGAGAATATTGAGAATTTCTTGAGCAATACCAACGCGATCCGCGCAATGGATTTCTAAACGCATGAATGTCCAATAAAACAACAAATTAAATGGTAATTGGCTGAATCATACTCCAAATCCAGCCAATAAACAGCATTTTTGTGCAATTATGTTTACAGCAAAATTAACCGTCAAAACCTGGGTAAAGTACCCACTCTTCATCGTCTAACTTGATGTAAGGCTTGCCATCAATCAGTTGCATCTTTATCCCTTGGTTTTCAGCAACAAATGCTTGTTGCGGTAAATCTTTGGTCAA
>JBGTXC010000139.1:0-7368 GCA_041937835.1 Alteromonadaceae bacterium
ATATTATTCTGGTCGGTGAGATGCGTGACCTTGAAACCATTCGTCTGGCTTTAACTGCGGCAGAAACGGGTCACCTTGTTTTCGGCACCCTGCATACCACCTCAGCGGCCAAAACCATTGACCGTGTGATCGACGTATTCCCTGCTGAAGAAAAAGACATGGTACGTGCCATGTTGTCTGAATCCCTACAAGCCGTAGTTTCACAGGCTCTGCTGAAGAAAAATGGCGGTGGGCGTGTGGCGGCGCATGAAATTATGATTGGTATTCCTGCGATCCGTAACCTGATCCGTGAAAACAAAGTCGCACAAATGTACTCGGCAATTCAGACCGGTGCCAACTATGGCATGACCACACTGGATCAAACCCTGAAAACACTGGTATCCAAAGGTTTGATCAGCCCGCAAGTTGCACGTACTGCAGCCAAACAGCCAGAAGCATTTTTATAAAAAATTGAATTGTATTGGGGTTTATATACATGGATTTTAACGGCTTACTCGATTATATGGTGGAGAAAAAAGCATCGGATCTGTTCATTACTGCCGATGTCGAACCGTCCATCAAGATTAATGGGCAGATTTTACCAATTGGCTCGGTAAAATTACCCGGTGCGGCAGTAGGGCAACTGCTCCATTCCATCATGACCGAAAAGCAGCGTAAAGAATTTGCTGACAGTCGTGAATGTAACTTTGCCATCAGCACACCGGACAAAAGTGCCCGCTTCCGTGTCAGTGCCTTTCAGCAACGCGATCAACCGGGGATGGTTTTGCGTCGGATTGAAACTGTTATTCCGACCATGGATGAACTCAAGTTACCGCCCATTTTAAAAGAACTGGCGATGACCAAACGTGGCATCATTATTTTTGTCGGGGCAACGGGTACCGGTAAATCAACCTCGCTGGCGTCTTTGGTCGGTTATCGTAATGAAAATTCCAAAGGTCATATCATTACCATTGAAGATCCGATCGAATTTATTCACCAGCATAAGGGCTGTATTATCACCCAGCGTGAAGTCGGCATCGATACTGATTCATTTGAAATTGCCCTGAAAAATACCCTGCGTCAGGCACCAGACGTGATTCTGATCGGTGAGATCCGTTCACGTGAAACCATGGATTATGCGATTGCCTTTGCCGAAACCGGTCATCTGGTCTTTGCTACCCTGCACGCCAACAACGCCAACCAAGCGATTGACCGTATCATGCACTTAGTGCCAAAAGAAAAGCATGATAAGTTAAAGTACGATCTCGCGTTAAACTTACGTGCCGTGGTTGCCCAGCAGTTGATCCCCACCTCTGATGGCAATGGTCGTGTCGCTGCCATCGAAATCATGCTTAACTCCCCGATGATCGCGGAATTGATCAAAAAAGGGGACATCGGCGGCATTAAAGAGGTGATGGGCAAGTCCAAAGAAATGGGCATGCAAACCTTTGATCAGGCTCTGTTTGAGCTCTATCAAAGGCATCAAATCAATTATGCCGACGCACTACACCACGCTGACTCACCTAACGATCTGCGCTTGATGATTAAGCTCAGAAACAATGAGCAGCAAGGGGCCGGCTTCTTACAAGGCGTCACCATTGATGGCCTTGGGGATGACAAAGACGATTAAAAAAGGCGCTTACAGCGCCTTTTTTATTGGGATTAATTTGCTGCTAAACGTTATTGCCAAAGCGTTTCAAAATAACTTTCTAAAATGATTTGAGCACTGACTGCATCCACATTGTCTTTACCAAGGGCGCGGTAGCCACCTTCGTCAAATAAGCGGGCTTTGGCGTCCGCCGTAGTAAGGCGCTCATCTTGATTATGAATCGGTAAACCAAACATGCCATGAATGCGATTAGCAAATTTTTTCGCTTGAAAGGTCACTTGTTGGTTGGTGCCATCCATATTCAGCGGCATGCCAATCACAGCCAAATCAGGCTGCCATTCATTGATCAGCGTTTTGATGTTATCCCAATTTGGAATGCCATCTTTTGCTTTAATTGCCGTTAGCGGTGTGGCTGTGCCTGTGAGTTCTTGACCTACGGCCACACCAATACTGCGGGTGCCAAAGTCAAACCCCATTACTGTGCGGCTGCCTTTTTCTTTTTTCGCCATTAAGCATGTCCTGCATCTAAAGTAAGCTGTGCGACATCAATGCCTAACATAGAAACGGCCTTTTCCCAGCGTAAGTGGGGTGGGGTGTTAAAAATAATGTGCGGATCTGCTTCTATGATGAGCCAAGAGTTATCAAGCAGCTCTTGCTCTAACTGCCCACTTTGCCAACCGGCGTAACCTAAGGTAATGATAAATTGCTCAGGTGCAGAGTCGGTTGTCAGTTCCGCCAGCACATCTTTCGATGTGGTGATCATAATTTCTGAACTTAAAGCTTGGCTTGAGGCATAACCAGGTTTTGGGGTGTGAAGAACAAAACCACGGTCCGTGCTCACCGGGCCACCTGAAAAAATCGTGTTGGTGGCGGCATCCGAAAGTTTGTTGTTATCAATGTCGATTTTATCGAGCAGCTCACCCACAGTCACACTGATAGGCTGATTGATAATGAGCCCCATTGCCCCTTCTTCATCGTGTTCACACAAATACGTCACCGCATGCTTAAACAGCGGATCTTGCATCGCCGGAGTGGCGATTAAAAAGTGATTACGTAGTGACTTCATATGAGCCCTCCACAGAGTTAAGCTGGTGTGGCAATGCGCGCTTCAATGGCATCAAACAGCTTTCCTGTAATAGACACGTCAAAGGCGGCTTCAATTTCCTTAACACAGGTAGGCGCGGTGACATTAATCTCCGTGAGCTTATCACCTATGATGTCTAACCCTACAAATAATAGACCTTTTTTCTTTAAAGTAGGGGCAACTGCTTCAGCTATTTTACGATCGCTTGGGCTAATTGGGCGTGCTTCACCTGTGCCACCTGCGGCTAAGTTACCGCGGGTTTCACCTTTTTGTGGAATGCGCGCCAAGCAATATGGGATCACTTCACCATCCACGACTAGTACGCGCTTATCACCTTGTTTGATCTCTGGGATAAATTGCTGCGCCATGGCATAACGGTTGCCGTGCTCAGTTAAGGTTTCGCAGATCACCCCAACGTTGGCGTCATCCCCTTTAACACGGAAAATCGATGCACCACCCATGCCATCTAAGGGCTTTAAGATGATGTCGCCATGCTCTTTTAAAAAAGCGCGAATATGGCTTTGCTCACGAGTCACTAAAGTATCTGGCGTATGTTCACTAAACCACGCGGTATACAGCTTTTCGTTGGCATCGCGTAGGCTTTGCGGTTTATTCACCACTAAAGTACCTGCTTGTTCAGCGCGTTCAAGCATGTAGGTGGCGTAAATGTATTCAGTGTCAAAAGGCGGGTCTTTACGCATTAAAATGACATTAAACTCAGCCAGCGGCATGGTCACTTTGTCATCGAGTTCATACCAGTGCTTTGTATCATCAAATACGCGCGCCGGGCTGGCTGTTGCAAATGCCTCGCCTTGGCGCATAAAAAGGTCATTCATTTCGAGGTAATAGAGCTCATAACCACGGCTTTGTGCTTCAAGCATCATGGCAAAGCCAGTGTCTTTTTTAATGTTAAAGCCACTGATAGGGTCGGAAATGATGGCAAGTTTAATGGTCATGAAGACGCCTTTAAAAAACAAAAGAGTATTAAAAAAGATATGGGGGCAGCTTTTTAAAAAGCAATCACCCGAGATCGCCAAATTGCAGTTGCAGCGCACTTAATACGGTCAGGGCTGTGGTTTCTGTTCGCAGTACCCGTGGGCCTAAACGCACGTTGATAAAGTCATGCGCTTTTGCTTTTGCCAGCTCATCATCGGTGAACCCGCCTTCAGGCCCAATCACAAAGCGCAAGCCTTGCGTGGGTGCCGGCAGGGTTTTAATCGAATGTTCAGCACGCGGGTGTAGGCTCAGTTTGAGTTCGTTTGTTTCTGTGCTTAGCCAGTCATTAACTTGCATAGGCTGATGCACAACCGGCACAGTATTACGACCAGACTGCTCACAAGCGCTTATGGCGATTTTTTGCCATTGTTGCCATTTTTTTGTGAGCCTGTCGCCGGTGAGTTTTACGCCACAGCGCTCAGTAAATAAGGGGGTGATTTCACTTACACCCAGCTCCACCGCTTTTTGAATGGTGAATTCCATTTTGTCGCCTCGTGAAATCCCTTGCCCTAAATGGATGCGAAGTGGGGATTCAAGGTCGTTATCTTTAAACTCAAACGGGGTCACAATGACTTTCTTTTTTGAGACCTCAGTAATACGACTAACGTATTCACCGCCCTCACCATTAAACAGGCTAACTAAGTCGCCTTCGTTCATTCTGAGCACGCGGCTGATGTGCCCAGCGGCATCGTCATCAAGTGAAACAGGGGTATCAAGGGCTAAACTACTGGGTTGATAAATATGAGGAATGCGCATAATTCAAAGCTAAAAATCACAGTGCGGCTAGTCTAAGTAACCCCTGCCCAATGGGCAAGGGCACAGAACAAATTACTTAGGTTATTTCAGAGACAGTTTGCGAGACATTTAGCGCGCCTTTTCGGATTTCATCAATCACGTTAAAGGCTTCGTTTACAAGCTCATTGCTTTCGCTCGCTTGAGTGCTGACATTGTCCATCGAATCTTTTGCTGAGCGGGTTAAGTTGGAGTTTTGTTTCACCATTTCTTCAATTTCAACGGTGGACGTCGACGTTCTTGCCGCCAATGAGCGCACTTCATCTGCAACGACAGCAAAACCACGACCATGATCGCCCGCCCTTGCGGCCTCAATGGCGGCATTTAACGCGAGCAAATTTGTTTGATCGGCAATGGAGCTGATGGTCGTCACAATTTTTGAAATCTCTTCAGATTGGTTATTAAGCTGTTCAATAAGGTTTGCAGCGTTATCCACTTCGCTAGAAATTTGGGAAGCAATGGCAACGGTTTTTTGCAAAATGTCGGCGCCCCGTTCGGCTATTTGCGTGGTTTCTTCTGAGGTGGTTAGGGCAACTTCAGCCGCGTTTTGAATTTTGGCATTTGAAATTACGCGCTCTGTGATGTCGCTGGCAAATTTAATCACCTTAATGACCTGCCCGCTTTCATCGTAAATTGGGTTATAGGTGGCTTCAAGCCAAATTACATTGCCATGTTTATCAATACGCTCAAATTTACCGGATTTAAAATCTCCTCGAGCTAACTCTTGCCAAAAATGTGGCTGCTCTTCGTAAAAATCAGGCTTACAAAACATTCTATGGTGTTTGCCTTGAATCTCACCTAAGTCGTAACCCACCGCTTGGGTAAAATTGCTATTGGCTTTGAGGATGGTGCCGTCGGGTTTAAATTCAATCACTGCAGAGGCGCGATTAATGGCATCAAATACGGCTTTTTGCTCAGCGAGCTGATTTTTTTGTGCCGTGATGTCTTTGGCAATTTTTAAAATACGGGTGACTTTAGCCCCTGAAATAACAGGGAAATATGTTGCTTCAAGCCACAGAGTTTCGCCGCTTTTACTGCGCCTTTCAAAGGTGCCAGTACGGGACTCACCTTGCCTGAGCGCTTCCCAAAACTGCTTATATTGTGGGGAGTTTACAATGTGAGGCGGGCAAAAAATCTCATGATGTTTACCTTTGATTTCCGCCATGCTGTAACCACTGGCGGCTAAAAATAAGGCATTGGCTTCAACAATGTGGCCAGTATGTGTAAATTCAATGGTGGGCACATTGGTGGTGATGGCTTCCACTAACTCGTTGCGCTTTTGCAGTGCATCTTGACAGGCAGTGAGCTCATCCTGATTATTTTGGCGTGAGAAAAACATGCAAGGCTCCCTCTAAATAGAAATTAAACTATAGAAGTCCGAGCTCCACTTGCCTAATTCATAAATAAAAAATTACTGAAAAAACAGTAATAAAAAGCCTGCTACCCCTAAATAACTAGTGAGCTCAATGCTAGCAATGCCAATATTATCTTGTTGGTCAATTTCCACTTGGCGGTCCACTTTAAATAAAAATAAACGCAGCACTAAGCGGGTAAGTAAAACGAGCGTCAGCCAGCTCATAAAACCGTAAAGCAAAATACTGATGACGTTATCTACTAATACTTCCGGCACGTAGGGGTGCAAGGTCGTAGCAAGTAATATGCTGACCCCAAGCGCTAGGGTTCTGCCGCTGTAGCGAATCCCAGTGGAGACATTTTCTAGGTTAAAGAAGCTTTGTAAATTAGCGCCTTGGTTAGTGCGAGCAAACAGCCACTCTTGAATTTTACTGTCCAGTAAAAAGAGCAGCTGCAAACTTAAATAACAACACAGCAATATCACCACACTGTGCACTGTATCGGGTTTTGCCCAGCTAAAGAGCCCGGCAATGGCTACGGCATTAGCAATCAGTACCGCAGAATCAATCAAGGCCGCAGTGATGTTTTGCTTTTTAATGGCTTCCATTTCGTTAAAGCGGCTTAAAATCCAATGGCGATGCAGCCATTGCCCCATAAATAAAAACACCGTTGCGGCAGCAAAATAAGGGAGTTGAGCTAAAATCGCAGGCCAATGCACTAAAAAGGATTGCGCTCTATCTATGGTGGGTAGTAACACATGGGCAAATAAGATGATGATACTGAGCACATGACTGCCAAAGCTGATGCCAAGGGCAAAGTTATCTTTTTGTGCCAGCTCTTGGGCGAGCCCGTGTTCGGTGCGCGTTGCAAACAGCGCTCGAGTGATGGCCACTAAAACCAGCATAAACAACATGCTGAGTGCTAAGTTTAACCCTTGTGCTAGGCTAATAGTCCAATTAAACATTACTTAACCCCTTGTTATTTGTAAGGTATTCTAGCTGCTAATGAGCGCGCTTCAAATAGATACATGATGACCACACAAAACAGCTCAAGCACAGAGCAGTCCAACTCCTTACCTGAGGTGCTGAAAAACCGCGCAGATTGGCGCGATTGGCAGGCGCTTAATCAAGCCGGGCCTTTTATTGAGCAGTTACTTAAGCGTCATCATGCGTGGTTGCTGGAGCACCTAGAAACAAAGGTAGGCAGCCGCCAAGATGCTGCGCAATTACTTGCCCTTGAATACACAGAGCAAGAAGCCCTCATGCAAGAGCGCCTGCGTATTGCGCGCCAGCGCGCCTGGCTTTGGCTTGCGTACCGTGACGTAATTAAAAAAGAGGACATGAGCGCCATTTTGCTGGCGCAGTCTATGTGTGCTGAGGTGTTAATCAGCACAGCGCGAGATTGGGCCATGCAACTTGTGGCAACCCGCTTTGGCTACCCCGAGGATAATCAAGGCCGCCCAGTCACCCTGCTGGTAATGGGGATGGGTAAATTAGGAGGCGGTGAGTTAAATTATTCCTCCGATGTGGATTTAATTTTTACCTATCCAGATTGC
>JBGTXC010000013.1:0-24890 GCA_041937835.1 Alteromonadaceae bacterium
TTCATTAGGATCTGGATTTTTAACTTCTACAATTTGATCTTCATGAACAAACTTAATGATATTGGAGCTCATCAACTCCCTCGATAGGTCGAATAACTCCAAGGGCTGACAAGTAAAGGTACATGATAATGTTCTTTGGAATTAGATATTCCGAACCTAATTACCACTTCATTTAAAAAAGGTGTTTTGGGTAAATCAGCCATCTTTTTAAAATAATCACCTACAAAGAAAACAAGTTCATACTGACCTTCTTTAAAATCTGGCCCTTCGATTAAAGGCTTATCGGCTCGACCATCATTATTTAATGTTACACTTTTTAACTTTTCTCTTTTGTTATTTTGGATGTGGTATAAATCAACTTTAATGCCCGTGCCTGGCTTACCAGAATAAACGTCTAATACATGTGTAGTTAATTTTGTCATATACTTATGTATATAATATACAATTAATGCATAATTAATATATTAAAACTAACCAATAACAAGTCATGTATGGATTCGATAGATAAGTTTAATAAATTAAGTAAAGCTGAATTTATATCTATTTTTGGAAATATTTTTGAAAAAACAGAATGGGTTGCAGAAAGATGTTATGAATCAAAACCTTATAATAATCTTGATGAATTGGTTTCAAAAATGATGAAAATTTTTGAAAACATCGAAAAAGAAAAAATGTACATTTGACAATCCATCCCAAAAACACTATTTTCAACGGATTTTAAAAGGGAATTAAAATGATTTGCTGAAGTGGCGTCATCGAGTGCGTAGCGCTTTTGTAACACTCTTAGACTTGTCTCGAACTGCATCTTGGCAAGCTCACCAACGACAGATTTGAATTCATCATTTGAAGGAGATGCACATAGCTCAATAATATCCATGTCGATTACCTCACCTTAAACAGCTGTTTGAATGATTACTTGCTGCTTTTGACGACTAGAAAGCGTCGATAAGTCAACGTTCAAACCACTTTTTGCATTATGCAGAGGAGGGTTATCTAGACGATTAGCAATATCATCGATAGGCTCACCCAGTGTTGTTAGGTAATTCAGCACATATGAATGGATAAAGTCCATCGTTTCGCAGTACGTTGTTTCCAAATCAAATTTATGGATTTTTGAATAACGATTAAAGAACATTCCGCCACGACATGAGCGTTGCCATTCACACTTGCTGCACTTCTCAGGCACATGATCTACTGCATCAATTAACATTTGCCATTGCTCTCCAGCAATTAAGTCTTTGAGTGAGCTGTTAAAAATAGTGCGCGTCTTGCCAGAAAATGACTTATCAATTGATATCAAATTATCATCAGTGCCTACTTCGCCATCACTGGAAATAGTGACAATGTTATGCTGGTTCGAGTTGTAGAGATCTACTAACTCAGCGCCTTCATCTGTAAGCATTGCTTGGAGAACATTGGAAAGCATTCTGATTTTTATTCCTTTGGGGCCAAGTTCGGAATCATGCAACCAATATTTAAGCGCTCCTTCAAAGTACCTTTTCCACTTTTCTTGGTCTAACCAGAGCGTGCCTTCATACCCTTCTCTAGGAAGCAGTAAATTGAAGTTTTTTACGCCTAAGTCTTCAACAATATGCTTTACTGTTTCACCACCATCAAAGTCCGGATTAGCCACACATAAAACACCTGCACCAGGAATTCGACCTTCATCCTTCGCTTTTTTAAGGAGCTTCAAGCCCCTGACGGCATTGTCGTAGCTTGGGTTGCCGTTATGATCTAATCTGTATTGGTCATGAGATGCTTTAATGCCATCAATACTGACACCTGTTGCAACTTGGTGCTTTTCAAATATATCTACCCATTCATCATCAACAAGGACACCGTTGGTCTGCATCCCTATTTTTAGCTCAGTAACTGGGTCAAGGTGCTCTCTTAAATATCCGCATAGGTAATCAAATCTTTTCTTGGGCATTAACAGAGGCTCGCCGCCATGAAGACCAATCCTCACACTTTGCAGATCAAACTCTTCGATACCCGTTTTTAAGTATTCAACCAGTTGGTGGATAGTTTGTTTTTTTATGACTGGGGAATTTGTAATAAACGAATCATTTTCTTGTTCGAAAAAATAACAATAAGTACATGCTAAATTGCATCGCTCTGAAATTTTCAAAACAATGTCTACTGACCTTGGGACTTCTTCAACTTTACGATGCATCTTAAACACAGCTCCTAGATTATTTTCCTAACATGCTCAGAGGGGAGATAACTCACTCGATAAATGCGCGCCTTCTTTAAGGTGCGAAGCGCGCGCATTAATCAATCACTATTAGAATTTTGCTAGTGAAGGTAAGTCATCATGTTGCGAGTAGTGGTTGTCAGTGTGAGCACCACTAATTTCTTCAAGGTGAGCTTCTTTTAGTTCTTCTAGATTTGTTACACCTGTGTTTGCTTCTTCTGTGTTAGCAAGGCGTTGTTTAAGCTTATCTTTGATATTCATGGGTATTCCTTAATTTATTTTTGTAAATGAAAGTAAGTGCGAAATTAGTTTGGTGCGCTTGATTTCAAGCTGCCAGAACCAATTCGACGTACCCAATATCGAGTAAAACAGCCTCTTTGCATATAGACGAGATCTTAGGATTTCGTTATCATCTAATTTAGCAATTGTTGGAAATATTAGGTTTTCCAATGAGTTATGTAGTCTATTGCTGATGGAACAGTATGTACCAGATACGTGAATGGAAATTTGACCCCACGAGATGCACTCTCACTAATGATGAGTTCCCCGACTCAGTTCATAGAATTGAAAACAAGCATTCCCTTTTACTGACGTGCCTTATAGAAAACCAAGGGGATGTGGTTTCTAAAGAGTCTCTCTATGAGTTTGCATGGGGGGGAAGATACACATCTGATAATAATATTTCCGCTAAGATTTCAGAGCTTAGGAAGATCTTAGGTGACAATTATCAAGCACCTAACTTTATCAAAACACATCATCAGAGGGGTTATTCTCTCATTTCGCCTGTAACCGAAATAAAGAGCGAAACGATAGGAGAGTGTGAGCCTGAGAATGTCCAAGCTGTACAAAAAAGCACCTACACTATATTTTTTATTTTAATTGCACTCTTATTATTTGCTGTAGTGGGTTACTCAATTTTAGGCAAAGATTCAGCCAGTGAACCGCCTTCCATCGAGCAAACCATTTTGACTTATTTAGAGGGGCAAGAGTACTCACCTGATCTATCTCATGATGGTCAATATTTGGTATTCACTCACAGAGAATCATTACATGAGAAGTGGCAGATTAAGTTAAAAGATCTTGAAACAGGCTTCATAGAAGACCTTACAAGTAATAGCTTTAATAACGAATCACCGATCTTTTCTTCTGACTCAAGCGAAATTTTCTATTTAGAAAACGCTGAAAATAGCTGTCGCATTATCAAAGTATCAAATCCTTTAATGACCAACGCTCGCTCATCTGAAGTATTAGCTGATTGTGGGAACATAACAAATATAAGCCCCCTCTCACTAGACTCAAATGATGAATGGCTTTACTACTCTTACGTAGAATCAGATTCAAATATTTTTTCTATAAGGCGTATTAACACTCGCACTCAAACTATAGAAAACATAACTGCTCCACCTAGTTATGGTTTTGGAGATTATAGTTCTGCTTTATCTCATGAGGGTAAAAAGCTTGCGCTTCTAAGGGCAGCAGGTACCGACTCAACAGAACTTCTGGTCTTGACATTGAGTACTCGAGAACTAAGAAAGGTTGCTGAATTTAATCACACTCTATACCGAGTGGCCTGGAGTCAGGATGATAAGAGCCTATATTTTTATGCGAGCAACAATGACTTAATTGTATTGAACACTGAAAGTCTTGAAGAAAAGGTCGTCCAAGAGGTCGAGCAGAAGCAGACTTTTTTGAAGCCGGATAAACAATCCAATCTCTTGACCGTTACTGGTCAACTTTACAATGACGATTTGTATGCCTTTAGGTTAAGTTCATCATCTAATGGGTATGAGTTAGATAGGCTCACAAATTCAAGTTTCAAAGAAAGTAGTCCAGCTCCAATGAATAAAAGCAGTTCATTCGCTTTTATTTCAAACCGAAGTGGGAAGAACCAAATTTGGTTGCAAGATGCACAAGTGCTTAAGCAGCTCACTAATTTTAGTGAGGAGCATCATCTCTCAAACCTTATCTTCACTAGTGGAGAGCAATGGCTTGCGTATTATAAAGATGGGAAAGTATTTGCATTGAACATGGAAACATTTAAAGAGGTGGAGTTGCTTTCTGACCTTGAAATTAAAGCAAATGGTAGTATCAGCGTGACCTGTAACTCAGAGTCAATACTCACTACGGTTTATTTAGATGATTCATGGCGCCTTTATGAAATAGATTTATCAACAAACCAAAAAACGCAGCGCTCTTTAGATAGTAGAAACATCAAAACAGATTGCTCGAAAAACCTTCATTATGTAGTCAATAATTACGGCAATATCCTTGTGAAAAGTCAAAGTTGGGACACTCTGTCGACACTTTCCATTCCGGAGCGGATGGAAGGAGATAATAGTTGGGATATGCACGATGATAAGCTTTTCTATTTCAAAGAAGGTCAACTGAAAGTCTTTGATACTATATCGGAACAATTCATCGAATTAGACATAAAAATACAGGATGCGTGGGACCTTTCCGTCCATGAAGGACATATCTTTTTCCCATTAAAGAAGGCTCATGAGATGAATATTGAATTGATTAGGTTAAAGCCTAACTAAACAAAAGGTTAAATAAGGTTTTCATAATCACTCTAGTTCCTTTTTTGTGTAATTTATTCGTCAGGTTAAGAAGTAAATTGACATGGAGATTGAAGTGAAAACTTTTTTATGTAGTCTTGTAATGACTCAACTGATTGGTAATACATTAATGATTGAGCCTGTTCAGAGTGAACAAATAACCTTTGAGCAAAAGTCAGTATCAAAACTCGAAAGTGGAATTTGTCCGTCCTTTCCAAGATGCAGAGATAAAAGCGGCCAAGACGATAAATCGGGTAGCGGCTCTTAAAATAAAAAAGCTCCTTAAGGGGCTTTTGTAGAGACTGTAACTAATTTTGTGTAACTGCCTATCAACCGATACTCTTAACTGAGCTAAGGATAGGCAGATGAACTCTAAAATGATATGCCACTAGTTTAGGGGAGATTTACAGCTTCACGATTAAAGGAAAACATGACCAAGATGGGCATAAACACAAGAAAACCTAATGCCTCAAGGTAAAATGAGTCGGCAACATAAAGCCCAATGCATGTCAGTGTTACTATGATTATCCAAGCAGTCAAAAATAGTTAAACAGACTCTTTTAGTCGCATAACCACACGCAGGGTTGGAGTCTTGTTTTCGTTTACTATTTCCCCTTCAATCACAGGGTTAAAACTGTTGAAGTAGTCCAGTCGCTTTTCTATTTTGAAACCAGATTCGTCAACCTTGCCTTTGAACTCTTTTATAGGTTCAAACCCAAAAAAATTTGCGCCTGTTTTTGACTTTCGTGACTCTATGATGGATAACACTGTGGTTATTTCGACATCGGTTTCTAAAATAAATTCGTCATAAGGTATGTAGTAAATATGTATTGGCGTTTATCGTTCTCGGATATATTTCACATTGTCTTCTAGCAGCTTAAATTTAGAATAAGGCGCATTATGATTGATTGCTTATCTCAGAGTGTGTTTAACAAAGGCGCTAACTCCGTGTGATTCGCTTGCCTTGCATAATCCCAAGCCGTTTTGCCGTTGCTATCTTTAATGTTGGTATTCGCGCCATGCTGGATCAATAGCTCAATCAAGGCTTTATTGCCGGCTCTCGCCATTTCCATCAGCGGCGTATAGTTGTCACCCGCAGTAATATTCGGGTCCATGCCATTTTCTAGCAGTAATTTCACCTTGCTGTTGTTTTTGTCGCGATGGGCAAAGAAAACGGCGTGCCCTAATGCGGTATTGTGTCTTTCATCAAGCGCATTGATATCGAGCCCGTTTTTAAGCAGCTTCTTCAAAAGAGGAGCAAAATCAACTGATTCAGGTAAAACCATGAGCAGTGGCACTAAAATCGTTTCACCGTATTCGTTGCGCTGGTTTACATCCAGAGGGTGATCCAATAACGCATCGAGAAAAGACCAATGTCGTAACTCAATAGCATAATGGGTAAGCGGCTGATCACTTAACGATTTCCCCGCCAGCTCAGGAGTTAATTTGAGCATTGCGTTAGCAAATGATGCCGGCGCGCGAAACAACAACTCAGTCAGTATGTGATTGACCAGTTCATTGTTTTTATGCCACTTAGCATCCGCTTCAATGTGTTTTTTGACACCTTGAATATCATGTTGCTGCACTGCTAAAAGCAAAGGATGATTGAACTTTGCGTTACTAAACGCCTTCAACGTTTTTGTAATCCAGGCCCTAGAAGTGGAAATGCGAGCATAATGCTCGGTGACGCCATAAACGCCTTCTTGCTCTTCAAAGTCCTGCCATGAGCTAACACCGGCAATAAAGCGTTTTCCATCTCGTAATACCAGTGCCGGACCACCGCTATCACCCGGGCCACTGATCCCTTCAAGTTTGGAAGCACTTGCTGGTGAATCAAACTTAAATGAAATACTGTGCTTACTGGCAGCAATCACAGTATTAGTTGCGGCACGTAGCACAGGCTTATTACTGATTAACCCGTCTAATCCATTGCCAAAATCACCATTGCCGACAAACACAACCTCTTGATCAATTTCATTATTATCTGGATATAACAAAGCAGGAAGGGCGTTTTGAATAGGCCACTGACTATGCACCAGTGCCATATCAAACTGCATGTTGGCTCGATTAAACGCTGTGTGCACAGCAATATGGTCAACGGGATAATTGTGCTCTAAATGCGTCATAAAGTGAGGACGATTGTCTTCCAATGACACGCAATGTGCGGCCGTCAAAACCCACTGAGTGTCGATGATGGTGCCAACGCAGCCATTGACATACACAATGGTGTTGGCAAATTGTTTTGCGTATTCAACATAGTGCTTGTCCGGCGTATCGTGCCTGATAACAATGCCATGTACATGCTGCGAAACGATTGTTAAACCAATGAGAAGCGCACGGATAACAGAGTTAGCATTAATCATCACAAATCCTTGTTACTTTTTTAATTTTTTACACGTATCAAAGGTCAATTGCTTTTGGTTTGGATAAACAATATTGAAGGTACTTGAATCAAGCGTTTTGAGCTCTTTCAAATAGATTGTTAGCAACCCCACAACTCTTTTCTTTCTGTTGCTTTTTGTACTAATTGCGATGGGGATATTACATTTAGTATTTCTGCGTAGTATCGACGAGAATCGCACTCTATAGAAGTAGCATAATTGTGAATTTCAATCTCCACCTTTTTACTTATATAAGTCTCACCAGTGGCTATTGATGCCTTCCATTCCTCATCTGAAAATAGCAAGTCTTTAGCCTTAGAATGATTTAACAATGAGATTTTGAATAGCTTCTTAGCGTAAAAACCCGATGACACAAATGGAAACAATGAGGGTTCATCAGGGATGAAATTGACTTTTAGTATGTCATTTTCAAGGTCGTCAATAGATACAACCTCAAAGACGACCTCTCCCTTAGCAATTTGCTTACCAGAGAAACTAATCACATTGAAGCTGTGATTGACACTCAACAACTTAAAACCACCAGAAAAATTGCTGAACGTCTCCTTTTTAACTTCACTAGAAAAGCCGTTTAGTGGGAAAATAAAAATGAAAAATATAAAAGCTTTCACAAAACCACCTTGGATTACTAACGTCTGCCTAAAAGACGGAATATGCTTGACTAAAATCAGCGAAGAATGAGCGCAAGCCTGTTGTTTTACGTCCACGGCTTAATTAACTTTCTATAGGTTTTTACTACTGATTATTTTACGACAGGCATTAGCCACATCCGAACGATAATACCGTATTGTTTCAGCCAGTTCCTTGTCTGCTTTTATAAGAAAATTAGCTGAACAATGAGGGCGAACATGCTTTAAAGGCAAGTGATCCGTTTCTGATTCAATAACACCGAATATATGATAATCAGTGTCCCAGCATTGCCCATATTTCTCATTACCAATACGCCAAAGTGCAATTACATTATCTAAGTAGTTTTCATCACTCTCCAGCAAATTCTTTGCGATTTTCGTTGCTTCTTCAGACATTTAATTAACACCTAGCTATTGGAACGTATAACGCCCGCATTTACGCGCAGGCACACAAAGGCGCGTGTAGTGACTGTCCGCAAGATGCGTTGGTTAAAAGGATGCTCAATGAATAATGCCTTTACCAGTTGCGCTCATAGTTAATAATGAAACGCCAAATTTTACCCAAGATACTCGGATAAAGCCGCGGAAAAAAAGTTGCTGTAAATGCAAAGAACCCAATTATTAACCAAAAGCCGGTTCCGTTTATATAAGCATTACTTGGACCATATAGCGCTAGTTTTCGATTGGTTAACAACCAAATCAATATTGCTGTTGGAAACGCAAATACCATGGCTGCCAACAGTCCCATAAACCAAGCTTTTATTGGTCCTTCTTTGCTCTCTTTGATTCTTCTATTTCTACGTTTCATAAAACCGTATAACACTTCGTGAAGAAGCGAGTTTAGGCTTGCTAAAATCAGCGACGAAGGAGCTCGGCAAGCCGTGACGAGTCTCTCTTTAACATTTTGTTATGAATTACCTAAACACTTACTTCTTGTCATTGTGCTTGTTGGATCGTATGGGTTTTGTATTAACTTACCGTTTTTAAACTGGAACTCAACATCAGAAACCCATTCAAACCCTTCATTGAGCAGGTTTAGTTCTAAAACAATATTACGATCGTCAATGATTTCAACCATTAAAATATCACCAACAGTTTCCCAGAAATTTACTTGTTCACTTGTTATTTGAATTACGTATAAATCATCAGGATCGGAGCAGTCAATCCTCCACGTACCTTGAAATTGATCAGGTACTTTATGACTGTTCGCAAAAGACAAAGTAGAAAAGATAAAGCAAGCTAAATAGATTAATAGGCGCAATACAATTCCCTCTGGTATTCATAACGCCGCAATAAGCGGCAAGTAACGCTTGGCTATAATCAGCGAGGTACGAGCGCGAGCCAAGCTTTACGCGTCCGATTTTGATTGCCTTGTTATGAGTCTTTATCTTTTACAAATTTGCTAAATCCAAAAGCGGCAATAACTATGGCTAAGATAAATAGATAGCCGCTAAGCATAATTACAAATTCATTTTCAATCGGCAATAAATCAAATAGCTTTACGTCTGCGAAAGCAGGTAAAAAAGGAAAAACAAAAAATGGTAAAAGCATTAAAAGCAAATATAGAGACTTACCCGCAGGCTTAACTGGGTTCGCGCAATACGGGCAAATTAATAAGTCATTACGTACTGTTAGAAAAGTTATCGTCTTTTTTCGCCGTCTTCCTAATTGCCAGAAAGAGATCCTTTCTTCACACCAAGGACAAGATTTTTTTAACATATCCGTGTTCTCATAGACTTATAACATTTGTATTATGCGCATGCGCGTTAATCTGGGCATTTTTCAAGCCTGCGCGTGCGTATTATGCCGGTCCTATTATTTTTTTGAGCGGCTTTGTAACCACTTGTTTTAATTAGCTTTACCCAATAACGGAAATGGCAAAACGCGCATTGACACTGAACACCTGTTTCGAGAATCCAACATGATTTAAATATTACTGTTTTTAAACTGGGTGATTTAAATTTTGTCAAAGGTACTTCTCCCTGACCTTTCCACCACAGATTCAAGTCACCTACTCGGCGAAACCATGTCCAACCATTACAAAAAAAAGGCCGCAACTGCGGCCTTTTTTTGTATGTAGTCACTTACTTTTGGAAAGTGACTTTATCGTGGAATGTGCTGATTTGCTCAACCACTTCGGCCCCCTCTAGGGTTGCAAATGCTTGGTCGGCAAACTTATTACCACGAAGCTGAATGTTCACGCGAGGTGCGCTTGGGTTCATCATCGTCTGTTGATAAAAGGCTTTAAGGTCATTCAGTGTGACTTTTTCTACCTCACTGATGAGCTGGTCTTTACTATCAAAGGCCATGTTTTCGCGGTACCAATCTTCTACTAAAGGTGCACGTTCAGACGCTAAGTTTTTAGGCTTTTCGTTCAGTGCCACTAAGGCTGACTGCTTCAGCTTGCTAAAGGTTGCGTCGTCCATGTCTGCTAACACTTTGCTGTACTCAGCTTTAAAGGCATCAAAGCGTGCTTGCATGTCGCCCGGCGCTTTGACTGGTGTTTGGATGTAAAGACCAAAACCGGCAAACTCACCAAGAGGGCGGGCAAAACCACCTACAGCGTAAGCAAGCTGCTCTTCTGTTCTTAGCTTATCAAACATGGTGGTTCTAAAGTGACTTTGTAACACAGACGCCGCCGCTTTGGCTTTGTAGCCTGCTTCTGGGTGAATGATGTAATCAACCACTGCGACATCCGCCACGTCGATGTCTTGTTGTAATACAAACTGTTTACCGACTTCTGGCATAAACGGCGTGCGTTTAGCAAACTCAGTGACTTTGCGCGTTTTTGGCAAGGCTTCTTTTAACACTGTGGCTAAATGAGCGGTGTCAGCATCGTCGTAGTTACCAAACGCAAAGGCGCGTACTTGGTTTTGATTAAGCTGATCTTTAATAAAAGTGCTTAAGTCACTGGCTTTGAGTGCTTTGGCACGTTGGATCAAGGCTTTGTTATCGTAATTACCGCTGCGCACCATACCGAGTAAAGCATTAAATGCTTGGCGGAATGGGAAGGCTTTACCTTGGTTAGCAAGGCCACGGGTGTATCTGTCTACCGCTTGGTTAAACTCTTGCTCTGTGAACTCAATATCAAGGGCGCTAACCGCTGTTTTAATTAAGTCACTTTGCTTATCAGTAAACCCGCCGACAGATAAAATAACACCGGCTGCTGGCGAGAGTGAGAAAGACATACCAGCAGTGGAGGCTTCTGTACGAAGGGCCGTTTGTTGCTGATTGTAGATACTTGCCCACAGTGACAGCATCACATCGGCATCGATGCTTTCAATTGCTGCATCATTGTTGATGTAAACGTCAATTTCACCTTTTGGCTGGTTGGCAAATAACTGACTTGCCATGCGCCAAATTTTGATGCCGTTTTCATCATACGCAAGGGTTGGGGTGTCTTGCTTTTCGAGTTTGTCGGTTTTGATCGCAAAGCTTTCTGGCAGTAAACGGTTTACCGCAGGAAGAGACAGCGTGACTTCGGTTTGTTGCCATGCGGCTACCTCTTCGTCTGTGATGTCTGCAATGCGGTATTTACCGTCATAGAAGTACAGCTCTGAGTCTGTTTCTTCTTGCTGCGAGATGTACCAGATTTTCATGGTTTCTGGCGTTAGCTGCGATAACACGCGCTCAATGGCTTCGGCATCAAATTTAGCGTAATGATACGGCGCATTGATAGCGTGGTTTACTGGGTAGTTTTGCATTGACTCAGACAAAGCCGACACATAGGCAAACTCGTCGCCCTTTTCTAAGAAGGTAAACTGGTTATTGAGTGATGTGCGGATTTCGTCAAAGTATTTACTGTTGGCGCCTTCGCGTTTTACTAACTCTAAGTACTGCATTATCACCGCTTCAATATCTTTACGGTGCTTCATACCTTCGTCAGTTAAAGAGGCATTTATAGAGAACACCCCGTAGTTACCGTACATAGTCGGTGAGCCATAGCTTGAAAGGCTAGATACCCAGCCTTTGTCACGCAGAATTTGCGCCGGGGTGCCTGGCATTTCTGAGTTAAATAAATAACTAATAAAAGCGTTTGGTTTAAGGGCAAAGTCAGCTTGGTTGTTTTTGATTAAAAACTCGATATTAAGCTGTTTTACGTCTTGGTTTGGCTTGTAGTAAACGCGCTTTTTGCCGACTTTGCTTAGGTCTACTTGCTCAGTGACTTCTGGATCAGCAATGTTTTTGTTTTCAATGCTAGCAAAGTGCTTTTTAGCAAGCTCAGTCATCTCGCTTAGTGGACGGTTAGAAAGAAGCGCCACTTTCATGATGTTAGCTGAGTAATACTTTTCAAAAAACGCGACGGTTTCTTGGTGAAGGTTTGAGCCTTCTTTATCACCAAGGGTTTCAAGGTTACCAATTAAAAAGCGGTCTGCTGGGTGGCCTTCCATCATTTTACGGGCAAGCTTAAATTGACCAAAAAAGTCCATTTCACGGCGCATTGACCATTCGGCATTTACCGCGTTCTTTTCTTTTTCTGTGTATTCAGGGTAAAGCTTAGGTGCTTTGAAAAAGTCACTGAAACGGTCAAGTGCTTCATCGTATGCGTCGTTATTTACTTTGAACATGTACTTAGTGATGTCGAGCCACGTTGAGGCGTTAGTAGCACCACCGTTTTGCGTCATAAAGTCGCCATATTCATTTGAATCTGGGTAGCGCTCTGTGCCTAAAAACAGCATATGCTCTAGGTAGTGTGCCATCCCCTGCTGAGTCATAGGGTCGTGCAGTAAGCCAACGCCAACGCTCAGTGCCGCAGACGATTTATCCACTTTAGGATCTGACACTAAAATGACTTCAATGCCGTTTTCTAACGTCAGTGTTTGGTATTGGCGGTCATCCGCTGGGCTGACTACTAAGGTATCTGAGAAAAGAGGCGTTTGCGCCTGTGTGGTATGTGCGCTTTGTTTTGCATCACACCCACTGAGTAATGCGACAGCAATCGCACTTACAAGTAAAGACTTCTTCATATTCTATTGCCAATCATTGTTATTTTACGTCACCATTACACCATGAGATTGTAAATATGCAATCACACAAGCACAGCGAAATGTAACAAGCTGTAACACATCATAATAATAGGAATCATCATGGAAAAATTACTCGCGCTCTCGTTAGTGGCTCAAGCTCTTCTCACCTTTGTGGTGATGTTCATTATGGGACGCCGCAGAATGAAGGCATTTAAAGGCGGCGATGTGGCATTTAAACAGTTTAAAACCATGTCTTTGGATGATGCCCCTGAACACGTGGTTGCCGCTGGCCGCAACTTTATTAATCAGTTTGAAATGCCGGTGCTGTTTTTTGTGATTGTGGGCATGAGCTTTCATTTTGGCTTTGTGTCACTGTTAGAAGTCGCTTTAGCGTGGGTGTATGTTTTACTGCGCTTAGTGCATACCGCTATTCACCTTAAGGGCAATGACGTTAAAAAGCGTTACCTTGCTTTTGTGTTTAGCTCTTTGGTGTTATTGGTGTTTTGGCTCACCTTTGCAGTAAAAGTGATTATTAGCTAAGCCCTACGCATGGTTCACATCTTGGTTGTTTTTTATTAACATGCCCCGGCAACACTATGATAAAAACAAACAACAGGTGTGCTATGGACGCAGCAAATCAAGTGTGTGATTTTGGGCTCCACAAAGGGGAGCACTATGCCAAAGTACCGGCGAGCTTTTTAAATTGGATGGTACAAACCAACCATGAAAAAGCCGCCATCGCTAAAGCCGAACTGGCAAGGCGTACAGCATGTGCAAAATCAACTCAAAACCATTAAACTTTAGTTTAAATAGCTAACAGATTAACCATGAGCCCAAGTAACGGGCTCATTTTATTTACCGATGAAGATAATGACAAAACGACTCAGCCAAATGCTCATTTTTACGGGCATTGTAGGCTTTCTAAGTGCTTGCCAAAGCGAGCCAACCCCCACCACTCAATACTTAACTGTGCTACACACCAATGATCATCACGGCCGCTTTTGGCCAAACGATGACGGTGAGTACGGCATGGCCGCACGAAAAACCTTGATTGACTCATTAAGACAAGACGCTAAAGACCAAGGCCACGCAGTGCTATTGCTTTCAGGTGGTGACATTAACACTGGCGTGCCTGAATCTGACATGCTGTTTGCTGAACCAGATTTTAAAGGCATGAAGCGCTTAGGTTACGATGCTATGGCCATCGGCAACCACGAGTTTGATAACCCGCTGGCGATTTTAGATAAACAAATTGCGTGGGCTGAGTTTCCGTTTTTATCTGCCAATATCATCGACAAAGCCACTGGCAAGTTTGCTTACCAGCCTTATGCCATCTTTGAGCAAGGGCCACTGACCATCGCTGTGATTGGTTTAACCACGGTAGACACGGCAAAGATTGGTAACCCAGAGTATGTCTCTGGTTTTGATTTTATCGAGCCAAGCCAAGCCGTTGAAAACATTATGCCTGAGGTCAATAGCCACGCGCCTGATTTTGTGATTGCCCTTACGCACATGGGGCATTTTGTGGATGGTCGTCATGGCATTAATGCGCCAGGGGATGTGATGCTGGCTCGTAACCTGAGCCCGGGCACCTTGGACGCCATCATTGGCGGTCACTCACAAGAGCCTGTGTGTATGGCAAGTCAAAATCAAGCTGTGATCGGTTATCAGCCAGGGCAAGCGTGCTCGCCTGATAAGCAAAATGGCGTTTACATCATGCAAGCCTACGAATGGGGTAAGTATGTAGGTAAAGCCGTGTTTGCCATTACGGGTGATGATGTACGTCTTGCCAGCTATGAGCTGTTACCGGTTAATTTAGTTGACCAGCCAGGCCCACGCATTGTTGAAGACAAAGCCACTCGCGAGTTCCTTAAGCCTTATTTTGAAAAAGGCAATGCGGCGATTTCAAAGCCAATTGCAACGATTTCAGCGCCGTTACAAGGTGAGCGTCATCAAGTTCGTTTTCACCCGACTAACTTAGGTAAATTAATTGCTAAAGCACAGCGTGAGTTTGTAAAAGCAGATGTTGGCATTATTAGTGGCGGTGGCATTCGTGCCAGCATTAAAGGCCCTGAGGTTAGCTACAAAGACGTGCTGACTGTGCACCCTTTTAAAAACCGCATTACCTATGTGGACTTTACGGGTAAAGAGCTTACTGAATACTTAAGTACAGTGCTTGCGTTTCCATCGGACTCGGGTGCTTATGCACAGTTTCATGGTGTGAGTTTTGACTTAAACAATGGCAAGGTCGCTAACTTAAAAGTGGCGGGTAAAAACCTGATTGCGACTAACACCTACCGTTTAAGTATCAATAGCTATAATGCGGCAGGTGGTGATGGCTATCCAAAACTCACCGACCACCCTAAATTTACTGCTGTGGATGTGACCGATGCAGAAATCCTTAAACGCTATTTAGAGGCCAAAGGGCATTTAGATGTGAGTACTTTGAATCAGCAGTAAAGTGCGATTAAAGTGACATAAAAAACGGGGCTAAGCCCCGTTTTTTTATTTGCCAATAATTTCGATGTCATCGCAACTGACTGACTGTAATCCATAGTTGTGAAGTTTAGAGCGAGACCCTTCGCCATGCGCCTTAGGTGGGTAAAAACGTTTTTTCAGTGCCGGCTCCGTCATTAGTAACTCATCTAAAGCAGCACGTATCTCTGATAAAGTCTTTTCTAAACTGTTAGAGAAATTTGGGCGTTTACGTATGGTATGCCCTAGTTCAATTAAACGATAAAAGTATTTATCCGCCAGCTTTGCAAGCTCTTCAGGTACATCTTTATTTGGGTTAAGCATCACATCAGGGTTTTGTGAGCAGTATTCTATGAGCGCCAAATAAAAGCACAAAGGTTTGTTAGCAAGGCTTGCTTCAACTTGATTGATGTTGGTGCGAAGCACTTTTTGTTTTAGATCAAAAATGAGTTTTGGTGCCACTTTTATCGCATCAGGAGCATCACTCACTACTTCAGTGCGCACGATTCTGCTATGAAGGAAAATCAGCACAGCAAAACCAAATGATAGGCATAATGCCAACCAAGAAAAGGTACTCATCAGCTTAAAAGGGCTCACAGACAAGCTGACATTAATATTACGCCCTGGCGCCATTAAGGTGCGTTTCACAGTCACTGCATCTGGCAAACTATTGGCATCGTTACTTTTCATGCCTTGCAAGTCACTCACACGGATCGGTAAGCCTTGTGAGGCTAATGATTGATTAAGCTGAGTTAGGTAACGACGGGTGCTGAATTCATTGCCAACTGCATTTAAGCGTGCATGAGGTAAATCCAATCTCGGCAAATCCAAGGCGATGCGTTTTTCAAGTGCGACCACACTGTTATCAACGGCTCTTTTAAACTCAAAATACGCACTTAAGGTGTAAATGCTTTGTAGCAAAATAAAGCTGACAACGAGAGCAATGAGCGCATGCGCTTTTGGTAAAAAGCGTGACTGAGAAATGTTCTCTTTATCCATTAGAAGACACTCCTTGCTCTTGGCACACTTGATAGGCTTCTGCGTCATTAAAATAAGGCGACACTTGAGCCTTTGCTAACGCAAGTAACACATTTTGCACAGCACACATCAAATCTGTGTTTTCGTTTTCCATTTTTAAGTACCACTTAGAGCCACTGATCTTACTTTGAATTGGGGTAATGTAATTACGGGAAAACTGAGCTTCATCTTCTTCTTTCCAGTAGCTGGCAATCAAATCCACTTGGCCTGTAGCTAATAACTCACGAAGCGCCGTATGGCTGCCAGCATACACAATATTCATGGTATCAATATTTAAATCTAACTGTTTAAATAGCCGTTTAGGTAAAATATGGCCTGAGCGGCTGGTTGGATACTCAACTAAACCAACGGTTTTATCTAAGAAGTATGCTTTATCTAGACGTGGGCGCTCTTTGGCGGAAATAAGAAATGCGGTGTAATCTGGGTTACCCATTACAGCGCGGTAATTGTGGGTGGACTCAGCCATAAATGCGTTCATTAGGTTTTCTTTCGCAAGAATTAAATCCGCAAGGCCTTTGCCTAAAAAAACAATGGAGTCGCTAAGTTGTGTGCCCCAATACACATCCACACCGCCGAACTGTTTGGCTACTGTGGCATCTTGGCATAATTTACTGACTAACTCTTTTGAGAGTTTTTCAGTAGGCACATAAGCAACAAGCCGGGTTGGGCTTTTGGCGTCCTCAATTTCACAGCTTGAAGCCACTTCTAGGAAGGATGCAATCGACGGCGTGTTAATTACTTGGCTGGAACGGCCTGAAAACCAAGCAATTACAGCGCATAGAAACAAAACTGTAACAATCAAAGTGCGTGATATTAATACGTGGTGAGTGTTCATCTTTTTACTGGCTGCCCGTAATACTGACTCTAATTTCAACAATTTTACTTACTTAATGCAATAAATAATTTTACCTGTAAAGGTTAAGTCATTGTTTTGTTTATAAAATTAATTAGTAATTTTGAATTCTATTAAGTCCTTTCTCTTTTTTGACAAAACCGGACAATTGACCGCCATAAGACGTTTATCACTTAAAGAAAAAGAGATGTTGAAGTCAAACTTTTTTGCAATGGTTTCTGCTTTGTTAACGGTAAGTGCGCTTGTGCTACCAAATACAGCATCAGCTTGGGGCCAAAACGGTCACCGTATTGTTGGTCAAATCGCTGACAATCACTTAACAGACAAAACTAAGGCGGCCATTTTACCGCTACTTGAAGGTGATAAACTACCGGAAGTGACAACGTGGGCCGATGAGATGCGCTCAAACCCAGGTCACTTTTGGAAAAAAGAGTCTGGCCGCTGGCACTACATCACAGTAGAAAAGCCGACCGATTTTAAACCAGACACTTATACCCCATCGCACAAACACGATGTTAAAGATGCCTACCATGGCATTATTTCAGCTATCGCTGTATTGCAATCTAAAGACGCATCCCTTGACGAAAAACGTTTCTTCTTCCGCTTCTTGACCCATTTAATTGGTGATATTCACCAACCACTGCATGTAGGTCGCCGTGACGACCGTGGTGGTAACCGCATTAAAGTACAATTCTTTGGTAATAACACAAACCTACACTCTTTGTGGGATACAGGCTTAATCGAAAACCAAAAACTGTCTTTCACTGAATTTGCTGACTTTATTGATACCCAAAACCCTGAGCTAATTGCTGAGTACGTAAGCTCTGCACCTAAAGCGTGGATCATGGAGTCGTATCATCTGGTACAAAATGTCTACAAAGTAGGCGAAGAGCCAGACTTTCGTTATCATTACGTCTACGAGCAGACACCTATTGTGAAAACACGCTTGTTGCAAGCGGGTATTCGACTTGCTGGGGTGTTAAATGCCATTTTTGATGACAATGCTAAAACTAAGGTTGCTTTAGCCCATAGTCATCAAAACGTAACGAATAATAATTAGAATAATCAAACGGTTAACTTTTAATCTTTAGTTAAAACACGGGAAAAACTAATGAAAACTCATCGTCTAACGAAAATTGCAGGCGCTATGGTTGTTGCATTTGGTTTAGCATCAAATGCAATGGCGAGTGACACGTCTTCTGCTATGCGTGGTAAAATCCTTGATCCTCAAGGTAATGCTGCTGCAAACGTTAAAATTACAGTAGTTCACCAACCAACTGGTACTGTGACTGAACTGACTACTAACGAGTCAGGTGCATTCACAGCTAAAGGCCTTCGCGTAGGTGGTCCTTACACTGTAGTTGTAGACTCAGACACCTATAATGATGCGATGTTGGAAAACATCTTCCTTACTCTAGGTGACACTTACCGTCTTGAAACTCAGCTTCAAGCAGCTGAAATGGAAAAGATTCAGGTAGTTGGTACGTCTATCCTGCGTAAGTCAGGCGGTGCGAGCTCAAACTTTGGTGCTGACACTATTGATAACCTACCTAGCTTCAACAATGACATCAAAGACATCGCTCGTCTTAACCCATTAATCACAATTAATGGTTCAGGTGAAATGACTGTTGCGGGTTCAAACCCTCGTACAAACAGCATCACTGTTGATGGCATCAGCCAAAACGATGACTTTGGTCTTAGCTACGGCGGCTACGCAACTCAGCAGCCTCCTGTAACACTTGACTCAATTGAGCAAGTTGCTGTTGAAACATCTCCGTTCAACGGTCGTGCAAGTGACTTCTCTGGTGCTGCAATCAACGCAGTAACTAAGTCAGGTTCAAACGACTTCAAATTCAAAGGCTTTGCTGAATACTCTTCACCAAGCATGGCGGGTAAAGTTGACCAAATCGAAACTATCGTTGATGAAGATGGCGATAACGTACTTGACGAAAACCGTCACCGTACTTTCGAAATCAAAACTGTTGATCCAATCCAAACTGAAAGCCGTTACGGTTTCACCGTTGGTGGTCCTATCATCAAAGATGAGCTTTTCTTCTTTGTTAACTACCGTCACTGGGAAAGCAAGCTAGACCTAGATTACGGCTTCATTGGTTCAGACGCGACTCACCGCTACAACGTTTCTGAAGCTGACTACAACACTGTACTTAGCACAATGCAAAGCGTTTACGGTCTTGAAGATGGCTTAGGTGGCGACCCGAAAGACACTAACGATTACCTACTTACTAAGATCACTTGGAACATTAACCAAGATCACCGTTTAGACTTCACTTACCAGTGGCAAGACGATAACGATGAGCGTAACTTTGGTACAGGTGGCGACACAGTAGAATTTGCTTCTGGCCGTTACACTTACGAGTCTTCATACAACAACTTTGCTGCGAAAGTATTCTCTGATTGGAATGATGATTTCTCTACAGAAGTATTCGTAGCTTATAAAGACGTTAAATCTGACCGCGCGACTAATTCAAACATCGGTTCAGTGATGGTTGAGAAATTCTTCCGTGGTCCTGCGTTCCAGTTCGGTACTGAAGTATTCTCACACGCAAACTCATCTGCTACTGAGACACTAACACTTGGTTTTGAAGGTTCTTACCTAATCGGTGAGCACGACCTTAAATTCGGTGCTGAATTCAAGAGCTTAAACCTATATAACCTATTCGGTGAAACATCACGCGGTGCTTGGGAATTCGATAACTTCGATGACTTTGCAGCAGGTGAAGTAGGTAACTTCCGTGGCAGCTATGACTTTGAATACAAGAACGCTTTCACAAACGACGTGAACGACCTTGCATACGATGCAACACGTGAAACACTAGCACTATACGTAGAAGATTCTTTCTACGCGACAGATGACCTAGAAATCACTGCGGCACTTCGTTATGAGCGTATGTCTTCAAGCGACCAGCCTACCCTTAACGAAAACTTCCTTGCAACTTACGGTTTCACTAACCAAGAAAACCTTGACGGCCTAGACATCCTAATGCCACGTGTTGGCTTTAAGTTCTACGCAATGGAAGACGTTGAAGTATACGGTGGTATCGGTCGTTACTACGGCGGTGTACCAAACGTATGGTATAACAACCCTTACCAGAACGACGGTATTACATTCGTAGCTGCACCAAACTCTGCAGTAGCGGATTACTACAGCAACAACACAGTGTCTGACTTTGAAACTATTCCACAAGCTATCAAAGATTCACTTGTACAAGGCGCTGGTAGCACTAACTATACAGACCCTAACTTTGAACTACCGTCAAAATGGCGTACACAGTTAGGTGTAAGCTATGACTTTGATTCAGAGCTTCTAGGCGACGGTTACAATGTAACTGCTGAAATCAACTTTGAGCGTGGCCAGAACGAAGCTGTATGGCGTAACACTGCCCTAGTTAACCCAACGCTTCTAGCAGACGGTGAGCGTGTAGCTTATGAGTCTCGTTACGAAGGTGATCTTGATGAAAACTTTGACATCATGATGACTAACTCTGACCTAACGACTAACTCACGCACTATGGTGTTAGCACTAGCTAAGCAATTCGATAACGGCGTTCGTGTGAACATGAGTTACACCAACCAAGACATCGAAGACTTACACGCAGGTTCTTCATCACGTGCTCAAAGTAACTACAAGCACAACGCAATCAAGAACCGTAACCAAGACACCATCGGTGCTGGTCACTACCAAATTGAGCATGCGTTTAAGCTTAACCTTAGCTACCAGACTGAGTTCTTCGCAGGTTACGAGTCACGCTTTGATATGTTCTTCGAGCGTCGCTCAGGTCGTCCATATAGCTACACTATGGGCATGTACCGTGACCGTTGGTTAGGTGACACTGAAGACTTCTACTCAAACAACGCTTACCTAGCTTACATCCCTACAGGTGCTGATGACCCTAACATGGATTGGGACAGCTCACGTATTTCTTGGGATGAGCTTGAAGTACTACTTAACAAAGCAGGTATCACTGAGCGTGGCGTAATTCTTGACCGTAACACTGCGCGTCAGCCTTGGGTTACTTCTATGAATGTTTCATTCAAGCAAGAGTTCCCTGGTTTTGCGGATGGCCACAAAGGTCAGTTCTACATCATGGTTGATAACTTCTTGAACCTACTGAACGACGATTGGGGTATCGAAAAACGTATGCGCTTCTCAACGCAAACGCTTTACGATCTTCGCCGTGTTGATGACGAAGGTCGTTACGTAATCGAAAACCGTTTCGACGGTGCAGACGTTCGTAACTACAACCAAATCGATATCTCTGCTTCATCTTGGCAGGCTAAGATTGGTATCAACTACAAGTTCTAATTAGTAACATTTTGAACTCCAAAGCAAAGCCCTGAGTACTTACTCAGGGCTTTTTTTGTGCACATTTTAAAAACAAAATATCAAAACCCAGCCTCTTAGCCGAAAAAACGCACACATATTGATTAACATGTTGTCATCACTGTTAATAATAGGTAAATTGGATGTGGGCAACTCTGTTGCTACTTAAATAGTTGAAAAAAAACAATTACACACCAGGGAAAATCAATATGTTTAATAAGAGTGCGCTTACTAAAGCTATTCAATACTCTTTATTGTTTTCTTCTGCAGCAATCTCCATGGCGTCTTACGCAGCTGAAGAAGAAACTAAAAAAGATGAAACAGTTGTTGAGGAAGAAGAACCAGAACGCATCATAGTAACCGGTTCACGTATTCGTCGCGCTGAATTCTCAAACGCTTCTCCAGTTCAAATCATTAATGGCGACATTTCTCGCGAAATGGGTTTATTTGATGCCGGTGAAATGCTGCAAAGCACGAGCCAAGCGGCAGGTACTCAGATCGATAACACCTTTGGTGGCTACGTACTAGACAATGGTCCTGGTGCTGCAACCATCGGTTTCCGTGGTCTTGGTGCTGAACGTACATTGGTACTCGTTAATGGTCGCCGTATGGCTCCTGCCGGTGTGGGTGGCGCGCCTACTTCACCTGACTTAAACCTTGTTCCAGCTGTAATGATCCAACGTGTTGAAAACCTATTTGACGGTGCATCAACTGTATATGGTTCTGATGCGGTAGCAGGTGTTGCTAACGTAATCCTTCGCCAAGACGTTGAAGGTTTCGAGATTTCAGGTTCTTACCGTCAACCAAATGGTGACGGTGGTGAAGAAACATCTATGTCTGCAATGTGGGGTACTACAATGGACAACGGTTTCATTACCGTTGGTGCTGAGTACTTCAATGTTGAGTCACAATCATACGCTGGTAACCCATTCACTAAAGGTTGTGAAGAGCGCCTTTGGGAAACTGAAGAAGGCGATATCATTGCTCGTTACAGCGGTATTGGCCCGACAGCAAGTGGTGAAGACTCATGTGATATCTTCCCACTCACTAACCGTATGTCAATCCCTGTATTCTGGGGCAGTGTTTACTACACGCCAGGCTTCACTAACACAGGTATCCCTAACTTCTCAGAAACGACTGTAGCGGCACAGTACGCAGGTCTTTTCCCATCATGGATCGAAGCTGACTTTGACGGCGACGGTATCCCAGATGGTGCTATCGTAGACGGTGACGGCGATGGTCTGCGTGATGTGGACTTCCAAGATCCACTATACGCTTTCCAACAGTCTGAGCGTTATAAGAGCGGTGATTACCGTAGCGCGAATGAGCGTATCTCATTGATGGTAAATGGTGAGTACAACTTCCAAGACGATTCAGACACGACTTTCTACTACGAAGGTTTATACGCTAAGCGTGAATCGCCAATTTTCAGCCCAGGTGCACAGTTATTTGAATACGTACCTGCGTCTAACCCTTACAATCCGTGTGGTACGAATGGTATCGACTGTTTCGGTGTACTTGGCTATGGTCCAGCTGGTCCATTAGAAGTTCGTCCAATCATCAACATCCGTGGTGACCGTGACCGTACATCAGTTGAAGTAGACCAATACCGTGTTGTAACTGGTATTACTGCTAACCTACCTGGCCTTGAGAGCGTAGGTCTTGATAACTTCTACTACGATGTATATGTATCACACAGTGCATCGAGTGGTACTGACAAGCGTCGTGGTATCAGTGAAGAGCGTCTTCTTAACTCGCTTAACACTGCGGTACTTAACCAAGACGGTTCAGTAACGTGTGGTACAGGTTCAGATGGTTGTGTGCCAGTAAACCTATTTGCTGACAATATCTTCCAAGAAGGTGGTGGTACGTTAACTTCTGCTGAAGAAAACTACCTAATGATCGACCGTATCATGGAAACGAAAGTATCACAGACAATCGTGAGTGGTTTCATCGGTGGTGATGTTTACACATTACCTTGGAACAATGAAACTGTGACTGGTGTTGTTGGTGTTGAATACCGTCGTGATGAGATTGAATCTAATCCTAACGCAGCAGCAGCTGACGGTCTACTTTGGGGCTACTTTGCAGACCAAGGTGCAGACGGTTCGCGTAACCTAAAAGAAATGTTCACCGAGTTTGATTTACCACTCGTACGTGGTGCGCAACTTGCTGAAGAATTAACGCTGACTGCATCAGGTCGTTATTCTGAAGAGAGCTTCTATGACGGTGAAACGACATACAGCTTGAAAGCAGTTTATCGTCCAGTTGAGTGGGTAACACTACGTGGTACTAAAGGTACTTCTTACCGTGCACCTAACTTACGTGAGCGCTTCCTAAACGGTACATCTGGCTTCAGCTCTGTGTCTGATCCATGTGTTGTTCCAGCAGACGCACGTGATGAAGATGCATTGAACCCTAACTCACCAGCTACTTATAATGCAGCGAACGATACGCGTGATTCTGCAGTACTTGACGCATGTCGCTCTGCAGGTGTTGATCCTACTGCTCTTGGTCTAGGCCAAGATGGTACTAATGAGTTCAACTCAAGCTACAGCGCTGAAGTAGTAACAGGTGGTACAACTGAACTACAAGAAGAAACGTCACTAGCTAAAACATACGGTTTCATCATCGAACAACCGTTTAGCGAAGACTTTGATCTAACGTTCTCAATGACTCGCTTCGATATCGAAGTAACTAACTCAATCGCTGAGCCAAGCTCTGCTTACAGTGTTAACCAATGTTACTCTGCAGACGGTAACCCTGCTTTCTGTAGCCGTATCTCACGTGACGCTGATGGTCAAATCGACCTAGTAGATGCAAGCTTCATCAACATTGGTCTTCTTTCAATTTTTGCTCTCCCTACTGTTGCTTTTCTTGACTCTCCTTTAGAATTTAGAATTAATACCTCTGATCCTGTTTCAACTTCTGATAGGTAGTTTGTTGTACCGTCTGGTGATAATGTGTAACAATGAACTGCACCTGCATTTACTCTAAAAGGTCTTGGTGATGTAAATGATGATCCTACTGATTCATTATGAACTAGAAACAAGAAATTTGATCTATTTCCAATTAACATTCCTTCTCCTTTGTGTAGCATTGATGCTGTATCTACACACACTCTTTCGCCATCCCCTACCTCTTTTATTTGGATGATTTTCCCTTTTTTCAAATCAAAACTTCTACTTCCCAAATATACCATTAGGCCCTTCGTTTATGGGCGGTGGATAAACCAATAAACTCGCACCCGGTGAGTTTGAGGCAATATCACCAGATAGAATAAGGTTTGCTTCTGCTGCGTAAATTGCTGCATCTCCGAAGTGTGGAATACCTTCATAAGCCCACCAGGCCATTACGCAAGACATACAGAAGAAAATACCAAGACTGTACCTGAATAGTTTTTCTTCAGAGAGTTTGAACATTAGGTTATGGAAG
>JBGTXC010000140.1:0-7261 GCA_041937835.1 Alteromonadaceae bacterium
AGGGCATCGCTTTTTAGGTGAACAAATGAAAGGGGCAGGCGGTGTGATTGCCTTTGAACTTAAAGGTACCTTTGATGATGGCCTGACCTTTATCAATAGCACTGAGCTATGCACTTTGGCTGTTAGCCTAGGGGATGCCGAAACGCTGATACAACACCCAGCGAGTATGACGCACTCGCCTTACACCAAAGAGGCCCGTGAAGCTGCTGGAATTTCAGATACCTTATTGCGCATCTCAGTGGGGCTTGAAGAGCCCGCGGACATTATTGCTGATTTAGAACATGCTTTTTCACGGTTGTAAAATATAATTTACAGCTCAAACCCTTTTGAATTGGGGCTTTCGTTTGGGTGTGTACAATGGTGTACTTATTGGTGTACATTTCTAGCCATGGTTGAACACTTCTGTGACGGTCAGGTATTTAAAAAGTATGCAGCTTTAAAATAATATCTGGTTAACAGTTTTAGCACTTGGTGCGAAAGATTTGAGGCCGACGTATGGCAAAGCAAAGTAATTATGTGTCTAAACACCCAGATGAAAACGGTGTGATTGCATGGACAGACGAAGAGAACCAGATTTGGTCAGAGCTGATCACGCGTCAGTTAAAGTGCATTGAAGGGAAAGCCTGTGACGAGTACATGGATGGCTTGAAAAAGCTCAACATGCCGCTTGATAGGATCCCGCAACTTGAAGAAATTAGCGAAGTGCTGCGCGCCACCACGGGTTGGGAGTGCGCACCTGTTCCTGCGCTCATTCCATTTGAGAAGTTCTTCCAGTTATTAGCGGATAAAAAATTCCCTACGGCGACCTTTATTCGTAGCCGTGAAGAGTTTGATTATTTGCAAGAGCCAGACATCTTCCACGAGATTTTTGGTCACTGTGCCATGTTAACTAACCCAGCGTTTGCTGAGTTTACGCACAAATATGGCCAGCTTGGGTTACAGGCTTCAAAAGAAGACCGTGTCTACCTTGCGCGTTTATACTGGTTTACCGTTGAGTTTGGTTTATTACGTAAAGAAAACGGTGACTTACGCATTTATGGTGGTGGTATTTTATCAAGCCCAGGTGAAACCCAGTACGTGTACTCAGATACACCTGAAATTTATTACATGAATGTGGTCGAAGCGCTGCGCACACCGTACCGTATTGATATCATGCAGCCTGTGTATTACACCATTAATGCAATTGATGATTTATTTGACATATCCAACATGGATCTAATGTCTTTGGTGGCAAAAGCCAAAGCGCTAGGCTTACATGCGCCTAAGTTTCCACCAAAAGAACAAAAAGCAAGTTAAGGATTTAAAATGACTGAATTAACGGCACAAAAGTGTGAAGCCTGCCGTGCAGATGCACCTAAAGTGAGTGATGAAGAGCTCGCAACTTTAATTAAAGAAATTCCGGATTGGACGCCAATTGTGGTTGACGGCATCATGCAGCTTGAGCGCGTTTATAAGTTTAAAAACTTTAAGCAAGCAATTGCGTTCACAAACCTAGTTGGCGACATGGCAGAAGACGAAGGCCATCACCCAGGTTTATTAACTGAGTGGGGCAAGGTCACTATCACATGGTGGAGCCATTCAATTAAAGGTTTACACAAAAACGACTTCATCTGCGCTGCAAAAACAGACGAAGTGTATGCAAGTTATATTGCTTAACCTGCAATAACGCATCATTAAAGCGTGGCCATGGCCGCGCTTTTTTTATCCCTAAAATCCACCTAACGCCCCTAAAACGCCTGTTATTTAAACGAATTAGTACTTTTATCCCATTGATTTATAAATGTTAATTTTGTTACAAATGATTTTGGCTAAACACAAATAAAAATACTTATAATTGGCCAGCAGTATGTAGTTCGTCACCCGTTTAAGGACAGTGTGGCGCTTTTAGGGATTTCAGGATGAAATTAAAACAAAAACTCCTTTATTCATTTTTAGGCTTAGGGCTAGTACCTGCCTTATTGGTGAGTTTGATCTCACTTTACCTCGCAAGCAACGCCCTTGAAGAGCAAGCTTATAATCAACTCACCTCCATTCGGGCCATTAAGCAAAATCAAATCACCACGTATTTTGCTGAGCGCCAAAGTGACTTGCAGGTGCTTGCTAAAAGCGTTGAGCGTATGGCAAACGCCCAAAGCCACAGTGATTTAAGCGAGTTTGCTGAGCAAAACCACGACTATTTTCAGTACTTTATTCAAAGCTACGACTATTACGATTTCTTTTTAATCGACCAACAGGGTGAAGTGTTTTACACAGTCACCAAAGAGGCTGATTATCAAACTAATTTACGTAATGGCCCTTATGCATTTTCTGGACTTGGCAACTTGTATCGCCATGTTTTAGCCACAAACCGCTATCATGTGGCTGATTTTGCTCCTTATGCGCCAAGTAATGACGAGCCCGCCGCCTTTATTGCAATGCCAGTGATGGTCGAAGGTAAAACCTTAGTGGTGGCGCTGCAGCTTTCGATAGATAAAATTAACCGCATTATGCAGCAGCGTGATGGCATGGGCGAAACCGGTGAAACATACTTGGTTGGCCCTGATATGCTGATGCGCTCTGACTCTTACCTCGATCCCATTGGTCACTCAGTGATTGCTAGTTTTGCCGGTTCAGTAAAAGAAAACGGGGTACAAACAGAGGCAGTAAAAGCCGCCTTAGCGGGCGAAACCGCCGCTAAAATCATCATCGACTATAACGGCAATCCGGTTTTATCCGCTTATACTCCGCTCGACATTGACGGCATTCGTTGGGTGTTACTGGCAGAAATTGATGAAGCAGAAGCCTTTGCGCCTATTATTGCGCTCGAAATCGCAATGGGGCTGGTGGCACTATTAACTCTAGGCGTAGTCGCACTCATTACCTATGTGGTGGCTAAGTCGATTTTAACCCCAATTGGTGGTGAGCCAGATGAAATGCAAGACATCAGTAAACGCATTGCCAGTGGTGATTTATTAGTGGAATTTACCACTAAGCGTAAAAGCGTGGGTGTGTACGGTGCTATGAAGCACATGACGCAAATGCTCAGTGACACCATCAGCAGTATTATCCGCGCCAGTGGCGAGCTTTCAGTGGCAGCAGCACAAACCTCCGCCACCAGTGAGCAAGCCAATGTGAGCTTGCAGCAGCAAAAAGACAACATTGCCAGTGTGGCCTCAGCAATGCAGGAAATGACCCACACCATTCATGATGTGGCTGAAAACGCCAATTCAGTGGCAACCCTCACCACCAATGCGCAAACCATGGCGCTTGATGCAAATAAAAGTGTGGACGACACCCTTACGGTCATTAGCGAATTACAGCAAGAAGTGACCCGTGCCGAGCAAGTGATTGGGCAAATGGAAAAACAATCCCAAGGTATAGGCTCAGTGCTTGAGGTTATCCAAGGCATTGCCGAGCAAACAAACCTATTGGCACTGAACGCAGCCATTGAGGCCGCACGAGCAGGTGAACAAGGCCGGGGCTTTGCAGTGGTTGCGGATGAGGTGCGCCAACTTGCGCAGCGTACTCAGCAGTCAACCAGTCACATTGAAGAAATGATAGGGCAGTTGCGCAAAGAATCGGCCAGTGCAGTGACAGTGATGCAACACAGCTCAGAGTGTGCAGAGCGAACTGTGACCAGCGCGCATCAAACTCTGTCGCGTATTAGTCAGTCAGTGGAAGAAATTTCGCATATTTCTGAGCGTGCTGAGCAAATTGCCACAGCCGCAGTCCAGCAAACCCAAGCGGCAGAGGAAATCTCTCAAAGCCTTGAAAGCATTAATAATGCGGCAGCACAAAATGCAGTGGGTGCGGAGCAAACGGCCTCGGCCAGTGTACAAATGTCGGGTCTTGCCACTGAGCTTGAGCAGATCACCCGTCAGTTTAAGGTGGCCCGCTAAGCACTTAAGCAAGCAACTAAAAAGCCGGCGATTGCCGGCTTTTTGATTAAAGGGCGTTATCGCCTTTTTTCTGAATTAACTCAATGGCATAGCCATCAGGGTCTTTCACAAACGCGATTTCAGTGGTGCCCCCTTTTACAGGGCCGGCCTCACGGCTTACCACCCCACCTAGGGCTTTAATGTCATCACAGGCTTTGTAAACATCATCCACCTCAATGGCGATATGACCAAAGGCATCACCCAAATCATATTCGCTCACGCCCCAGTTGTAAGTCAGCTCTAATACAGCATCTGACTTTTCATCCCCATAGCCCACAAAGGCAAGGGTGTATTTGTACTGCTCGTTTTCTGCTCGGCGCAGCTCTTTCATGCCAAGGACTTGGGTGTAAAACGCGATTGAGCGCTCTAAATCACCCACGCGCAACATGGTGTGTAAAATTCGCATTTTGATGCTCCAGTTAAGCCAAAATAATGTGACTGCCAGTATAACAAGCTCACGGCATCAAAGTAGTGCACTGCGATAAACGCCACCTTTATTGTGAGTGCTTACACACCTTGTGGTCCAAGGCATAACTAAAGCAAAAACAACCACATCATTCACGCGTAAAACTTTTTCATTTTTAGCAAAAAATCTGTTGCACCTTGGCAAATTTGCTTTATATTTCGCCCACTTCTTGTTGATAGCCAATCCAAGTACATTGCAATTACATTGCAGCAAGGCGATAGAGCAACTATCCAAGAGTGATTTGAATATTGATTTATTTTACTCGCTCGAACTCACATTGAGTTTTATTTGCTTTAACGACACTGCTTGGAGAATGGCTATGTCTATTTCACTGCCTATTAATGCTGTCACCTCTTTTGGTGAAGCGCAGCCTCACACAACAGCGCTTGATGCCACTCACATCAACGCGTTAGTGGCGCAATTTGGCACCCCTTTAATGGTACTCGACTGCCAAAACGTGCGCGACCAATTCCATGCCTTACAAGCTGCTTTGCCGGGTGTAGATTTGCACTATGCCTTAAAGCCACTGCCGCATCCTGCGGTGGTAAGTACCTTGCTTGCAGAAGGCGCGTATTTTGATCTTGCCACCAATGGTGAGGTGGATTTAGTGGCTGCTGTGGGTGTGCCGAGCGCACGTACTATTCAAACCCATCCAATTAAACGCGATGGTGATATTGCGCATGCCCTTAACTATGGCTGTAACGTGTTTGTGGTGGATAACTGCAACGAAATCGACAAGTTTGTAAAATACAAAGATGACGTTGAGCTTTTAGTGCGTGTGAGCTTTCCAAATCCAGCGGTATTAGCTGACTTATCGAAAAAATTTGGCTGTTTGCCTGAGTCTGCCATTGGTTTAATCCAATACGCGTTTGACTTAGGTATTCGCGTAAAAGGCTTGTCGTTTCATGTGGGCTCACAAACCAAAAGTGGGCAAAAGTACGCGGAAGCAATCACACAGTGCCACTGCATCATGTTGCAAGTGGTGGAGGCGGGGCTACCTGCGCTTAATACCTTAGATATTGGTGGTGGTTTCCCGGTGAAGTACACCCGTGACGTGCCGGATATCAGTGACTTTTGCGCGCCGATTCGTGATGCCTTAACCGAGTTACCGGACACACTGCGTGTGATTGCCGAGCCCGGGCGTTTTATTGTGGCATCGGCTGTGACGAACGTCGCGGCTGTGATGGGGCAGGCAGAGCGGGGGGGTAAAACCTGGTATTATCTTGATGATGGCATTTATGGCTCATTCAGTGGCTTAGTGTTTGATGAAGCTAAATACCAGATCAAGCCACTCAACGCTGAAGGGGAGTTAAGCCCATCGGTTTTAGCCGGCCCCACTTGCGACAGCATAGATGTGATTCGTGAAGACGTCTTACTGCCACCGCTTGCAAACGGCGCTTTAATTGTCAGCACCATGATGGGCGCCTACACAGCCTGTACCGCAACGGATTTTAACTTTTTTAAACGGGCAGAGGTGGTGGTGATCAACGAATTACCCAACACCCAAGTGGTAGGCTTAATCTAAACGCTTTTAAGCGGAAAACGTAGCGGCAGGTGATGTTCCAACTGCCGCTTAATAAGACTTTGAAAGTAAGCCAAAGATGAAACGCTTTTGGCTTTTTAAAACGGATCCCTAGTAAGCGCACAGGGACGTGGCTTACAAAGGAAAGGGCTTATCACTAAGGTTTAAATATGCGTGCTTACTTTGCTTTAAAGCGTCTTACTAGCACTAAAGGCATGAGCGCTAAGAGCACAAAATAGAGTACGCCGCTGCTGGTATAGCCCGCTCTGTGTTCCACTTTGGCAATGTTTTCTTCTTTGACTTTGGTTTTAAAGCGTGCAAGTTCGTCATCGAGGTTTTTGGTCATGTCTGTCACGGCCAACGAAAAACCTTCGAACGACTTTTCTGACAAAGTGGTGTCTACGCCCACTGCGGTGGTGCGCTTTTCAAGCTTACTTGTACCCGGCGCCCTAAACAGCATTTTCTTACTTTTGATATCGAAAACCGCTGTATCAACAAAGGTTTGCACCCCGTTTTCATTACCAGGGATAATGTACATGCCGACGATGGTCCAATATAAAAGTGCAGCATTGTTTTCAAGTGACTGAGTCACTTGGTCATAGGACACGAGCGCCATCACATCCACATCATAAAGTCTTCCCACTTGCTCTAACGTGGTAAAGCCCTCGCCGCCCTTTAAGTAGTTGCTTGGGATGACCTCAATGCGGTCTATGTAGTCATACTTTAGAAAGGCACCTTTCACTTTTTCAAGCAGCTCAACTTGGTCTTTACCGTGAATACCGCCGCGTTGCCAATTTGAAGACGGCACGAAGGCTAGGCCCACTTTGACCGGCAATTTTAAAACTGGAACTTCGGGTTGATGCTCAGTGCGGCTTGCTTCATCTGGGTAAAGAAAATCCATTAAACTACTGGATTGGGTTTGTTTTCCTGTGTTGTTACTCACTAACGCGCTGCATGATGCCAGTAAGGTTACTCCGAGGAGTGTGATGAGTAATTTAGCTTTCATTGATATTCCTTTATGTGGCGCGTAAGCCTGCACTTGGGTGTGAGGCAGTATTATGTAAAAACACCGAATACACCCCGCACCTATATGATTGATTTTAAAGTAGACTATCTTATTTTTGCTTATTAATACAACGAGGAACTACCGCCTTCTGAGCACGTCAGCCTTTGCAAATTATCACGACTCAAGTCAGTGCATAGGCGAGGGTGCTTTTACTAAGGTTGTAAATAACCCTTATTAAAAGCAGGTATTTGTATGAAGTCATAAATCACTTAGGGTGAAAAATTAGGTTGCGTTGTAATTATGTGAAGCTTGATAACTATATGTTAAATGGTGATATTTTTGTCATATTC
>JBGTXC010000141.1:0-7218 GCA_041937835.1 Alteromonadaceae bacterium
AGGCCTACTTGCTGTGTGCATCCAACATGAGCTAGACCACTTAGAAGGCAAATTATTTATTGATTACCTGTCGCCATTGAAGCGTCAGCGCATTCGCAAAAAGTTGGAAAAAGAAGCCCGCCTCGCTGCTAAAGCATAAATTTGGAATCACAGTGACAAAACCTTTACGCATTGTATTTGCAGGGACGCCCGACTTTGCGGCGCGTCACCTGCAAGCTTTGATTGATTCAGAGCATCACATCGTTGCCGTCTACTCGCAACCAGACCGCCCAGCAGGGCGCGGTAAAAAGCTAAAAGCTAGCGAAGTTAAAACCCTCGCGCTTGAACATGATTTACCGGTTTACCAACCTGCAAGCTTAAAAAACAGTGACGCTCAAGCTGAGCTAAAAGCACTTGATGCCGACATTATGGTCGTGGTGGCGTATGGTCTTATTTTGCCAAAAGCCGCGCTTGAGATCCCTCGCCTTGGCTGCATCAACGTACATGGCTCCATTTTGCCAAAATGGCGTGGCGCTGCGCCCATTCAACGTGCTATTTGGGCTGGTGATAAAGAAACCGGCGTGACCATAATGCAGATGGATGAAGGCTTAGACACAGGTGACATGATTAACATAGTGACCTGCCCAATTGATTCACGTGAAACATCGGCCACTTTATATACAAAGCTGGCAGAGGTTGGTCCTAACGCCTTGGTTGATACGCTAGCCGACATCGCAGCGGGTAAAGCAACGGCAACTCAGCAAAATGATGATGACGCAACCTACGCTAGAAAGCTGTCAAAAGAAGAAGCACTGATTAATTGGCAAGATGACGCAGAACACATTGAACGCTGTGTGCGTGCTTTTAACCCTTGGCCGATTAGCCACACTGTGATGCAAGGCAATCCTGTCAAAGTTTGGCAAGCTGAGTGCATTGATGGCGCAACCACAGCTGCCCCAGGTACTGTATTGAGTGCCTCAAAAGCTGGAATTGATATTGCAACAGCGAATGGCGCGCTGCGTATTACGCAGTTGCAACCACAAGGCAAAAAGCCTATGTCTGCGCAGGACTTTTTAAATGGCCGCGCTGATTGGGTTACTCCGGGTAGCGTACTAGGCGGCAATCATGAGTAAAGTGCGCGCGTATGCCGCGCAAATTACCCATCAGGTCGTCGACCAAGGCGTGTCATTAAGTACGGTACTCCCACGCTTTATCGATAAGGTCGACGTAAAAGACAAAGCCCTGCTCCAGCACCTATGCTACGGCGTATTACGCACGCTACCACGGCTTGAGTTTTGTGTTTCACAGCTGCTTGATAAGCCACTACGCGGTAAGCAAAGGGTGTTTCAATTTTTGCTTTATACCGGTGTGTACCAACTTGAGTATATGCGTACGGCAGATCACGCCGCCGTCGCAGAAACCGTTAATGCCCTAAAGCCAATGCAAGCCATCGGCATGAAAGGCCTTGTTAATGCGGTACTGCGTAATTTCCAACGCCAACGTGAAGCGCTGCTTGCAAAAGCTGACACCATAGACGCCTGCAAATATTGCCACCCAAGCTGGTTTATTAAAATGCTAAAAGAAGCATACCCAACCCAGTGGCAAGACATTATCGCTGCTAACCAACTGCAAGCCCCAATGTGGCTAAGGGTTAATGCCAAACAAGGCTCAGTGCGTGAATACATGAAACGCTTAAGTGCCGCTGACATTGGCTTTACCACCACACCTGGGTTTGATGATGGCATTTGCCTTACAAGCCCAATGGATGTTGCAGTGCTACCGGGCTTTAATCAAGGCGCTGTCTCTGTACAGGATGCTGCAGCACAAATGGCAGCTCGTCTACTTGATGCCAAAGACGGTGAGCAAGTGCTGGATGCCTGCGCCGCGCCAGGTGGTAAAACCTGTCACATTTTAGAGCGTGCCCCAAAAGCGGTCGTTACAGCACTAGACGCTGATGATACCCGCCTGCAACGCGTCACTGAAAACCTCCAGCGAATTGGTTTAAGTGCAGAACTCGTGTGCGCCGATGCTGCCCAACAAGGCAGTTGGCACCAAGCAGAAAAGTACGACCGTATTTTATTAGATGTGCCCTGCTCTGCCACAGGTGTGATCCGTCGCCACCCAGATATAAAATGGTTACGTCGCGGTGATGACATAGCGCAACTTGCTCAATTACAAGCAGAAATTTTAGAAAACGTCTGGTCAACGCTGAAGGTTGGCGGTACGTTAGTCTATGCAACTTGCTCTGTATTGCCTGCTGAGAATCAGGCGCAAGTCAGTGCCTTTTTAGCACGCCATGACGATGCCAAACACATCCCATTGCATGATGCAGACACAGAGCAAACACCCGGCTTACAATTGCTTCCGGGCGACACCGATGGCTTTTATTACGCCAAACTACAAAAACAATAAGGAATGCGGCATCTGTTGCAGCTGATTAGGAAATGAAAATCATTATCTTAGGTGCTGGCCAAGTGGGCGGCACATTGGCCGAAAACCTCGTGGGTGAGCAAAACGAGATCACCGTAGTCGACATAGATCCTGAGCGCTTACGCGAATTACAGGATAAATATGACTTACAAGGGGTTTCTGGTCACAGTGCTCACCCTGATGTACTGCGCCAAGCAGGTGCTGATGATGCCGACATGGTGATTGCGGTGACCTCCTCAGATGAGGTCAACATGATTGCCTGCCAAGTTGCTTACAGTATTTTTAATACCCCGACCAAAATCGCGCGTATTCGCTCAGAACAATATTTAAAATACCGTGAGCAGCTATTCCAAAACCATGACATGCCCGTCGACCACTACATCGCTCCTGAGCAATTAGTAACCGATTACATCAAGCGATTAATCGACTACCCTGGGGCATTACAAGTACTGCAATTTGCTGATGGTAAGCTCTCGTTGGTAGCGGTTAAGGCGTACTATGGTGGTTTACTAGTAGGTTATGCCTTATCTGCGTTAAAAGAGCACATCCCTAATGTGGATACCCGGGTAGCGGCCATTTATCGTCAAGGTAAACCTATTAAGCCGCTGGGCACCACAGTGATAGAGGCAGATGACGAGGTCTTTTTCCTAGCCGCCACTAAGCACATTCGCGCGGTTATGAACGAGCTGCAAAAGCTTGAGCAATCATACAAGAAAATCATGATTGCTGGCGGTGGTAACATTGGCGCTGGCCTTGCCCGTAGCCTAGAGAAAAACCACAGCGTGAAGCTACTTGAACGTAACCCAGAACGTGCTGCGCAGCTATCTGAGCAATTGGATAACACAGTCGTATTTTGTGGGGATGCCTCAGACCAAGAGCTGCTTTCGGAAGAACACATAGAGCAAGTGGATGTGTTTATTTCGGTCACCAATGACGACGAAGCCAATATTATGTCTGCAATGTTGGCAAAGCGAATGGGCGCACAAAAAACCATGGTGTTAATCCAGCGTGGCGCCTATGTGGATTTAGTACAAGGTGGTGAAATTGACATTGCGATTTCGCCGCAGCAAGCAACAATTTCAGCGCTACTCACCCACGTCCGTAAAGGCGACATAGTTAATGTGTATTCATTACGAAAAGGAGCTGCTGAAGCCATTGAAGCGGTTGCCCACGGTGACGAAAGTACCTCAAAAGTGGTTGGCAAAGCAGTGAGTGACATTCGCTTACCAGCCGGTGCCACCATAGGTGCCATAGTACGTGATGAAGACGTGTTGATTGCCCATGATGATACTGTTATCCAATCCGGTGATCACGTCATCATGTTCTTGATGGATAAAAAGCACATCCATGCGGTGGAAAAGCTCTTCCAAGTCAGTGCTTTGTATTTATAACTTAGCTAAAAAAAGCGCTTCCGGTGAAGCGCTTTTTTATTACCCTCGCCAAAAGGTCGGCGTGAAGAGCACCAATAAAGTAAAGACTTCCAATCGCCCAAACACCATGGCTATGGTTAAAACCCACTTAGCTGCATCCGAGATGTTCCCGTAATGCGCTGCCACATCACCCAGCCCGGGTCCTAAATTATTTAAACATGCGGCAGTTGCGGAAAACGCCGTGACGTTATCAAGCCCTGTGGCTAATAGTGCCAGCATAATCAGCACAAACACTAAAGCATACGCAGAGAAGAATCCCCATACGGCTTCCACCACACGATCTGGCAAGGCTTTTCGCCCAAGCTTAATCGAGTAAACCGCACGAGGGTGAACAAGGCGGTTTAGCTCACGGATACCTTGTAAGTACAACAGCAACACACGGACTACTTTTAAGCCGCCCCCTGTTGAGCCGGCACAGCCACCAATAAAGCTTGAGAAGATCAGCAAAATAGGCAAAAACAAGGGCCATGCAGAGAAGTTATCCGTGGCAAAACCGGCTGTCGTACTTAAAGAAACCGCTTGGAACAGCGCTTGGTCTAAGGTTTTGTCACCATCCGGATAAACTTGAAAGCTTGAAAGCACGGCAAAACAAATCACCACTAACACAGCTTGAATCACAAAAAAGGCGCGAAACTCTGGGTCTTTGTAATAGGCTTTGGCACTGCGGCTGGCAACCGCAGCGTAGTGCAGCGAAAAGTTAATCGCCGCAATAAGTAAAAACACCACACAAATTAAGTTGATGATCGGGCTATTAAAGTGCCCAATCGAGGCATCATAAGTTGAGAAGCCACCTATCGCGATGGTTGAAAACGCATGGCAAATGGCATCAAACCAGTTCATGCCAGCTAACCAATACGCTAATGAACACAGCAAAGTCAATGACACATAAATGTACCAAAGGTGCTTTGCAGTATCGGCAATACGCGGCGTCATTTTTGAGTCTTTAACAGGCCCAGGTGTTTCTGCGCGATACAACTGCATGCCACCCACACCAAGCATGGGCAATACAGCTACAGCCAATACAATGATCCCCATACCGCCTAACCACTGTAATTGCTGGCGATAAAAAAGCACCGACTTAGGCAAGTACTCAATCCCTGTGAGTACTGTGGCGCCAGTGGTGGTTAAGCCTGAAAACGATTCAAAGACGGCATCTGCCACAGATAAGTTGGGTTCAGAGAGGAAAATCAGCGGTAAGGAGCCGAAAGCCCCTAGCACTAACCAAAATAGCACCACGATTAAAAAGCCTTCACGGGCTTTTAAGTCACCATGTTGAAAGCGGTTCGGGTAATAAGCGGCAAGGCCAATCACCACGGAAAAGACAAAGGCCAAAACAAAAGGTAAGCCACCACCGTCTTTAAACAGCAAGGACACCATCACAGGTGGCACCATGGTGATACTGAATAAGGCCACCAGCTGGCCAAGTATTTTTATTATGGTTCTATATTGCATGGTGGCATAGGCACCCAATTTTTGTGTAACACCATTGTCTTACTGTTTTATTTTTAACTCAACCTCACCGTGCGTTAATTCATAAATCGCGGCAATGGCTTGTTTAGCTTGGCGGGCATCTAGAGTGATTTGCCAACTTACGTCATTGGTGAATGTTTTATCCACTGCAAGGGCATTAAATTGGGTTGCCAGTAGTTGCTCTATCGCGCCTTGTTGCGCATAACTACTACACCCAAGCAGTGTCGCTTGGGGCACTTTGCGCTCGGTTTTAAGTAAGCGCAGTGCATCGTTCACACTGCCACCATAGGCACGCACTAACCCGCCCGTACCAAGCTTAATACCACCAAAATAACGGGTCACTATGGCGGTGATTTCACCTAAGCCAGATCCAACCAACACATTAAGCATAGGTTTGCCGGCCGTGCCGTTAGGCTCGCCATCATCTGAAAACCCGAGCACATGAGGACTAGTTGGATCGCCAGCAACATAAGCCCAACAATTATGGCGTGCATCAGCGTATTTGTGGTTTATTTCTTTGATGAAGGCATTGGCACTTGCAATATCAGGCGTGTGCGCAAGGTGCACTATAAACGTGCTTTTTTTGATTTCGGTTTGATAAAAAACCGCTTCACTAGGGTAATCGTATTCATTCATAGTTTTAATAAAAAAGCCCCTTGCGGGGCTCCTAATCTAGTGCGCTGTGGGCGAATTAGTCTAACTCTAAATCGCGGGTCATGTTCTCGTTATGATCACGGTGCACTATGATGTCGTCTTCGATGCGGATGCCACCAAATGGCTTAAGCTCTGCGACTTTATCCCAATTGATAAGCGCATTACTTGGCGTTTGTGCAAGCTCTGCTAGCAAGGTATCAATAAAGTATAAGCCAGGCTCAATTGTAAACACTTGGTTTGGCTCAATTAAGCGTGTGCAACGCAAAAATGGGTGCCCTTCTGGAGGCGCTTGGTGAGTACCGCGCTCATCTGCCATAAAGCCGCCAACATCATGCACTTGTAACCCTAAGTGGTGACCTAAACCATGCGGGAAGAATGTCGAGGTGATTTTCTCTTCCAGCATTTGCTCAACTGAGCAGTTCACAATATTAAATTGCTTTAGCACCTCTGCGATACGGCGATGGCAATCAACGTGAATGTCACCGTATTTCAATCCTGGCTTAAGCATGTTGCCAAGCTCAATTTGATGCTGATTCATGACGTTGATCAGTTCTGCAAATTCACCTTCGCCTTTAAAGTCATATGTGCGAGTAATATCAGCTGCATAGCCATTAAAGTTTGCCCCGGCATCAATTAAGAATGAGCGCATGTCTTTAGGAGCTAGGCGGTCAAAATGGGTATAGTGCAAAATGGCGCAGTTTTCGTTTAGTGCCACTATGTTGCCATAAGGCATGTCGTTTTCAGCGTGGTGCGTTGCCATTAAGTAAGCATGTTGAATCTCAAACTCACTGCCACCTTTAAAAAAGGTATCGCGCGCTGCTTTATGGCCAAGTACGGCTAAACGGTTTGCTTCGCGCAGGCACACAAGCTCGTATTCGGTCTTATAAGCGCGGTGGTAATGTAGGTAGTTCATTACCGGCTCAGGGTTAATTTGTTCAAAGCCTAATGCTTTGGCCACTTCTAGGTATTCACCTATGTAGGCATAACCTTGTTTGTCATAAGGCAGAGACTGCTCTACTTGGTCTGGTACTTTTAATAGCTCAATATCAAAGTATTCAGCCCAATAGTCGCTCGGCTCATCTGGTACTTTGTGCCAAAAGTCCACAGGGCGATAAAAGATCAGCTTTGGCTTGTCTTCGCCGTTTGCCACAATCCAGCAGTGTGGGTTGTCTATCACAGGCAGCCAAGCTTTAAATTGCGGGTTGACCTTAAACGGGTAATTCATGTCATCCAAAAACTGGCGCTTTGCTTGCCC
>JBGTXC010000142.1:0-7128 GCA_041937835.1 Alteromonadaceae bacterium
GGTAATCAAAAGGACTGTCTAAAATCAGCTCGTGGCTTGGGGCTAATCCAAGGGCATCTTTAAAGTGAGTTAAGGCGTTATCAATAGATAAAGTGGCTGAGGTAAACACAAACGCAGCATCGCTTTTTGCCATCATGTCCTTAAACTTACCCGCAATATTCAGCGGCGTAATGTGGACTGTCAGCGTGCGTTTGGTGGTTTCAAACCAGTAGCTATAACCCAAAATGCTGGTATCAAAAATTCGCTCCAACATGCCTTTGAGCTTCAATAACCGCTCAATGTATGGGCTAGTGTCTTCGTTACGCTCTAAACACACTTTCAGCACGTTATATAAAAAATCCAGATCACTTGCCACTCGGTGTAAGCCAGCTGAAACATGTTTATCGCTGAGCGCTTGGCGCCAGTCTCCTCGCGTGCTGTCTGGCGCAAAACATAATCTGAAATCTTGGCTTGCAGTATTAAGCTTCTCAATGGCTTTACCAAGTTGCGGCATATCAAATAAATGCTGGCGGTAAAATAATTTTAAATCTTGGCAAAAATCACTGAACTGACGAGTGCTTAAGCTTTCAGCAAAATAATCACTGGCGATTTCAGGTAATTGATGGGCCTCATCAAAAACATAGGCATCTCCTTTGGGCACTAGCTCTGCAAAGCCTGTGTCTTTGACTGCCATGTCGGCAAAAAACAAATGATGGTTTATCACTACAAGGTCGGCATCCATGGCATTAAGCCGTGCTTTACGGATATAACACTCAGAAAAATCAGGGCATTCTTTGCCTAAACAGTTATCCGCCGTGGATGTGACTAAAGGTAAGACTTTGGCATCTTCTTCAATACCCGCACACTCAGCCAAATCGCCACTGTGTGTTTCACTGGCAAATTTTGCCACCATGGCCAGTTGATGCATCACATCAGGGTCGTCAGTCGGCACATGAGAAACATGGCTATTTAACCTGTAGGTACACAAATAGTTACTGCGCCCTTTTAACAGTGCGGTTTTTTTGCCAACTTGGAGCCACTTTTTTAATTTGGGTAAGTCTGTGTGATAAAGCTGCTCTTGCAGCGCTTTTGAACCCGTTGAGATGATGACTTTGGCGTCACTCAAAAGGGCCGGCGTTAAATACGCGTAGGTTTTGCCTGTGCCAGTGCCTGCTTCAAAAACCGCGCAATCACGATTTTTGATGGCCTCATCCACGCCTTCAGCCATGGTAATTTGCGGGGCTCTAGGGCGATATTTGGGGTTATTTCGAGCAAAGGGCCCAGTGTCAGAAAATAAAGCTTTGATAATAGCGTGGCAATTGGCTGTTTTGCGTGAGTGTACTGAGGTTAACTTAAAAAGCCAACCCCATCACAGGTGCTTTTGCCACGCGTTTAAGGTGCTAGCTAAGGTTTCAATCTTAATGGGTTTAGCAATAAAATCGTCCATCCCTGCGGCAATGCATGCGGCTTTATCTTCTGCGAAGGCATTCGCTGTCAATGCCACAATAATAGGGGCACCATACCTATCCGGGTATTTACGAATTTGCCTCGCACACTCAAAGCCATCCATATTGGGCATTTGGCAATCCATGATCACCAAAGCCACATGCTGCTCAGATAAACTCGACAGTGCTTCTACGCCATCATTCGCGGTGCGCAGTTCACAGTTAAATTTTTGCAGCATGGTTGAGGCAACAATGCGGTTGATGTCGTTATCTTCAACCAACAGCACAGTGGCACCATTTAAGTTGCACTCGGCATTTTGGTTTTGCCCAACCAAACTTGGGGTTTGCACCACTGGCATGGGGATTTCAAACTTAAACACACTGCCCTTACCGAGTTGGCTGTCGAGCGTAAGTTGACCATTAAAGAGCTGAATTAAGCGTCTGCAAATGGCAAGCCCAAGGCCAGTGCCGCCATATTTACGGGTGGTGGAGATATCAGCTTGAGTAAATTCGCTAAAGAGCTTACGTTGCTGCTGCTCGCTTATGCCTATGCCAGTGTCTTTGACAGTACAGACTAGGTTTTGCGCTTCATAGTGAGCATCTAAGCGAATATAACCTTGCTCAGTAAACTTAAGTGCGTTCGTGAGTAGATTAGTGATGATCTGCCTGATACGGGTCGAATCAGTTAATACTTGTTCAGGTACACTGTCATCCAGATGCACAATAAATTCGATGTTTTTTTCTTGTGCTATCAAGCTGTAAAAAGCGGCAATCTCCTCGAACACAGTGCGTAAATGCACGCGAGATTGCTCAAGCTTAAGTGCGCCGGCTTCAATTTTAGAAAAATCTAAAATGTCATTGAGGATTTGCAGTAAATTATTTGCTGAGCTTTGTATCAAACACAGCTTCTCACGGGTGACGTCTGGTAAGTCACCTTGATCCAGCACTATATCAACCATGCCGATAATACCATTCATGGGCGTGCGGATTTCATGACTCATGTTCGCTAAAAACTGGGATTTAGCTTTAGAGGCATTGCGAGCCTCTTTAACTGCACTGCTTAGCTCTTTGGTTTTTTCAGCCACTTGTTTTTCTAAGGCGGTATTAAAGTCCGTCAATTGTTGGTTAAGCGCCAAGTTTTCAGCATGCTGTGATGTCAGCGCTTTAAAGCTTTTTGCAAGCTCTACCGCCATTTCATTGTATTGCTCACGCAGCGCCTCCGCTTCTCGCCAACTGGCGCTTTTAATGCGCTTTTCTTTAAACGTAGCCTTAGGATCGAACTCGTGTAAATCACGTACCAAGCGATTCAATGGGCGCGTTAATTGGCTTGCCAACTTGGCCCCAAACGCCGCCACAAATGCCAGTACCACAGCCATCACACCGATGGCTTGTAGCCAAGCTTTAGCAGCACTCACATTAAGGTGTTTACGGTTAATAAACACCACAACCTGCCAGTCGTATGGGCTTATAACGTGTTTTGCGACAAAAAAGATTTCGCCTTTTTCTGATACAAAATTAGGTTGCGTGACTGAGCCCGACAAACGATTTAAATCAGTTTCATTAAGCTGGCTTAACACTTTGAACTCTAAGTCTTCAGAGCGATAGACCACAGTATTTTTGTGATCGAGAATCATTATCCGCGCATTTTCACCAAAGTTGGTTGGTAAAAACTGGTGAAGCTTACTTAAGTCTAAGCTGCCTTCAATCACCCCTGACGCTTGGTTATTTTCAAATAATGGGTATGAAATCGCGACAATCGGGTCTTTACCAAAACCGCGCCCTTGAAACGCATGAGACAAATAACTGGATTGATTGTAAAAAGCCTCAGTAAAGTACTCGCGATCAGAGACATTGGTTTGACTTGCCCCTAACAGCAAAGCTTGTGGTGAGGTATAAACCAGCTCGCCGCGTTCATCAGCGATAAGCGCAGTTAAGAAACCGGGGTAAAAGGCTCTGAGTTTATCCAGCGATGCTTGAGGCTCTCGCCCACTTTGCACGTGATCAGCAAAAATCGCCACACCACGTTTATGAAAGTCTAAGTACTGACGGATATCTTGCCCTATGTCTTGGGTTTGCTGGGTTAAATGCTCGCCCAACTGCTTTTGCATTTGAGAGTAGTGATTGTTGATGAGGACTAAAGAAATGATCACCACAGCAAGGCTCACTAACACCCCAAAGCCGGTTTTTAGCATGCTCGCAAGCGGAGGTGGCGTATCCGGCAAATTACGACGCCGACGCCAAAACAAACTGGCTAAATCCACCACCATTAAACAAATAATGGCGTTTATAAAGTATTTAGATAACGCCGTGAATAAGGACAAAGTGGCAATGTCGATAGTGAAATAGCCAATCAAGCCCAAAATAGGCACGCCCACACACACCCAATAGAGCGCACCTGGGATAAGTAAATACCGTGGGCGTTTTAAGGCAAAATAATAAAGCCACAACAACTCACCCAAAAAGGCTATCGCCGGCCATGCATGAGTCCACTTAATAAGCAAAAAGCCAGTGGCAATGCCAAGCGCCAATAAAGCCGCGCGTAAGCCATGGCGCACCAAAGCCACAAGCACAAGCAATTGGCCAAACAGAAACTCAGAACTATCAAGGAAGTTATAAGGGATAAGGTGAACAAGGCCTGCAAGCAAACCTAGGAAGCTGGCCCAAAGCCAATCAGAATAGCGCTTTAACTGCATGTCACCCAAAGTGGCAAAGATGAAAAAGGATTGATGCCCTCACCATAGAGCAGCCAATCCCTTAAATCAATCTTTTATTAACATATGTAAACAGTGGCGGTTAAAAATCGCCCGCTAATCGCCTTGGCAAGTGCTATGAAGCGTACACTCTGCTTCAATTTGTAGCACACACTGGCTGATACCAAACTGGCTTTTAAGCGCGTGCTCTATGTGCAAACGGCACACCTCTTCATGGCCTTGTTGTGTGCAGCCTGGTTGCATCACAATGTGAGCGCCTAACACCAATTTGCGCTTTTGAATTGCGACCGTCAGGTTATGTACTGAATGCACATGAGACACAGTGAGAATGGTTTGCTCAATTAAAGCTAAATTTGGCTCAGCAGGTGCTTTGAAAAAGAGCTCATTGGCACATTGCCACACTAAGCGGCTACCGGTGATCAGTACAAACACGGCAATTAATATGCTGGAAAACGCATCCACCCACTGCCACTGGGTAAAATAAATCACAATACTGGCAACAAAGGTGGTTGCAGTCGACAGTAAATCAAAAAAGGTATGTAAGAAGACTGCATACACATTAATGCTTGCTTTACGGCCGCGATAAAGCACATAGGCAGAGGCAGAATGGAATAAAAAGCCTAGCCCTGAAACCGCCGTCATCACAAACGTATTAACATGGTGGCTGGCATCATGGCTTTCAAATACCCGGTGCGCGCCTTCAAACACAATCAATCCAGCTATCACAAAATACAGCAGACCATTCATTAAACTGCCCACCAACTCAGTTTTACGATAACCGTCATGAAAGGTATTGGCGACCCTAATCGCCACTGCAGAAGCAATCAAAGCGATAAGCAAAGAGCTGTTATGAACAAACAGGTGGCCGGCATCGGCAAACACAGCCAAAGAGTTAGCGTAATAAGCACCAATAAGCTGAATCACCATAAAGGTCGAGGTGATGCACAAAGCAATGATCAAGCGCCTGCGCGAGGCATGGTGCGTGGTAATATCTGTCATCGAATAAGGGCTACCAGAAGTGCGCCTAACGCCAAGCATTAGGAATTAAAAACGCGATATTATAGCATCGCACTGAGCATGCGCCTAGTCATCAAACGTGTGCCAGAGGTAAACCGAGTGTTAAATAGATCAATCACTTAAAGAGTAAAATGACTGTGACCGTTTAATCGCATGGCGCTTTGGTCACAGCGGTTTAGTCCACAACATTCAGCGCACTGATTTCAGCTAAAATCTGACCATTTTCATCTACTTGCAGCACTCTGTCGTGATTGGTGTCAGCGATATAGAGCGTGCCGTTATACACACTGATACCACCGGGTTCATCTAACCGTGTGTTGATAGCGTCGTGTTTTAAAGTCAGTGTGGCAATTTTACGTTTAGCAAGGTTTAACGTCTTTACTTTGTGATTGTAGGTATCGGCAATGAAAATGCGCTCATCACTCCACACGGCAACCCCTTTAGGATGTTGGATACGTGCTCGTTTGAAATACCCATTTTTATCACCAAATTCAAACAGGCCTTCTCCCACTAAGGTGCTGACCATTTCTTGTTCCATATCAATGGCGCGCACCGCTGAGTCTTCACTGTCTGCCACATAAAGAGTGCCATTATTAAGTGCAAGCCCTGAAGGCTGTGAAAACGCGGACGAAGCTAATGCGCCATCAGTAAGATCTTCTCGCCCAGAGCCCGCATAATTATAAAGCCGCCCTGTTGAGCGTTGATAACGCCAAATTTGATGCGTACCGCTACTGGCAATGTATAGCGAATCACCATCAAGGGCCAAATCCCACGGAGAGCGAAGCGCAGTCGCTAAGCCTTGTTTGCCCCGTGCCAGCTCACGGCCGAGCTCCCCAGTACCAGCAAGTGTGGTAAAGGTAGCGTTTTTTAAGTGATAGCTCAGCACTGTATGCCCACCTGTGTTGGCAATGTATAAGGTGTCATCGACTAGTGCCAGCCCTTGTGGTTGATTAAGCACGCCAGGCTCAGCTGTGATAAGTGATTTAAGGGTTAAATCCGAATTCAGCCACACAATCCGATTATTTAAGGTGTCACTTACAAACACCCCTTTTTGTGTGGCCAATACTTTCCCTGGTGCTTGCAGTTTACTTGGATCAATCGCATCAAGCATGACAGGTAATGGCGCTGTATTGAGCGCTAAACCTTCGGACTTAGCTTCTTTGATGATTTCAGTGACAGCGGCTTTTAATGTGGCGTAGTGGCCTTCACCTGAAAGTTGCCCACGGTATTGACCTTGAGTATCAAACACCACAAAGGTTGGCCACGCTCTCACACCATAGCTGCGCCATAAGCTAAACGCCACGTCATTGACCACAGGGTGTTTGCGCTGATAGCGCTTGGTGATTTGCCGCACTTTATTAAGGCGTTTTTCATTATCAAATTTAGGGCTATGCACCGCAATCACAGCAAGTTGGTCGCCAAAATCAGCTTGTAATTGATGCAAATCATCAATCACATGAACGCAGTTAACGCAGCCGTAGGTCCAAAAATCTAAGATCACCACTTTGCCGCGGACATCTTGGTTGTTAAGGGCTCTGTCGGTATTCACCCACGTGTTAGCAGGTAAACGTTCAAGATTAAGATCAGGCTTTGCTGCCAATTGGCCGCCAAAGGTCAGTAAAGCAAGTAGTAGCCAGCGCATGTGTATCTCCTTTTTAGATAAGACCGCCAAAAAGCCGCTTGCTTTCACTGTACGTAAAACTCGTATAAATCGCCCAAAGGACTAAACGTTTTTCTTTAAAACACGTAGACTTAGCATGCAAACACAAAGGGGTACCCATGAAACACATTTATAATCACATCCAACTTGGCTATTTAGGTCTAATGCCATTTTTAGGCTTTGTCGGCGTGCACTTACTCATAGGTGAAAATAGCCCTGTATGGCTGATGGATGCCTTTTTGGTGTATAGCATCAGTATTGTGAGTTTTATTGCCGGTGCGCTTTGGCAGCCCGGGCAACAATCGATGCAGCGCGC
>JBGTXC010000143.1:0-7066 GCA_041937835.1 Alteromonadaceae bacterium
TGAGGTGGGGGATGAAGCGTTAAAGCTTTGGGGCTATGCCCTTGCTCCTGGGCAAGCAACAGAACCGCAATATACCTATGTGAACGGCCGCATGATGCGGGACAAACTGATTTTACATGCCATTCGCCAAGCCTTTGATGAGTGTTTTCCAAGCCAGCCAGTGCCTGCGTTTGTGGTTTATCTAGACATAGATGTGCGCCAAGTAGACGTTAATGTACACCCAGCAAAGCACGAAGTGCGCTTTCATCAAGCCCGTTTAGTGCATGACTTTATTGTAAGAGCCATCAAAGACATGGCGGCGCACATGACGTTAGCACCTGATTCTGCCCAGCACGTTAACGCTGCTGCACACACTGCACCTGAGCCAAGCTTTGCAGGTGCTTTGACTGAGCAAAGCTTACAAAATGAAGCGCCTGTGTCTCACTCAACTGCTACCAAAACAGATCCTTTTTATACGCCGCGAGCGACTAAAAACCAGGGGTTAGAAAGCACAGGCTTTGGTCAAAGGCAGCAGCCAAGTTATCAACAAAACCAAGCAAGCCATGCGTTTTACCAAGGCATTTCTGAACTCAGCGCCAGCCACTTTGATTTAGCGGTTGAGGATAAGCCCGCTGAGGCTCAAATGCAGCATTTTATGGTGCTAAATAAAGGTGTGGTGGCGTTTAATCAGGATGGTGAGCTGTATCATGCCAGTGCTTCGGCGCTGATGCCTGATGTGGTTGCTGCGCAAATGAAGGCATCTGGGCAAATTGCTGCCAGGCCTTTGCTATTACCTATTCGAGTCAAGTTAACCGCTGATGAAGCGGAGCCACTGAATAAACTCACCAGTATGTTGGAAACCTTAGGCTGCCACATCACAGTGAATGAGCGTTTTATGCTGCTTAAACAAGTGCCGAGCTTTTTGTATCACATGGATGCAAACGCACTTGCCAACGCCATGATAAACCATGCAAATGAGGCGGATACTCAGCTTGAAAGCTGGCTACCTTGGTTAGCAAATCAGGCAAATGCGGCTTTAACATCCGCAAAGCACGACAGCCATTTATGCCAAGCTATTGCTGATTTTATCCAGCAGCAGCCAGAATCCATTAACAAGCTTTTGCAAAAAGCAGTTAAAATAGAACTTTAGATTTAATTTTAAAGGCTTTTTGTGCAGTCACTTCCGGTTATTTTTTTAATGGGCCCAACCGCGTCGGGTAAAACCGCGTTGGCTATGGAGCTGTGTGAAGCGCTGAATACAGAAGTAGTCAGCGTGGATTCAGCGCTCATCTATAAAGATATGGACATCGGCTCCGCCAAGCCGACCGCACAAGAACAAGCGCACGCACCTCATCGTTTAATCGACATTCTGGATCCAAGTGAAAGGTACAGCGTGGCGGACTTTAGACGTGACGCACTGACTCACATCGAAGAGCTACACGGCCAAGGCAAAATCCCTTTGCTGGTGGGCGGCACCATGATGTATTACAAGGCGCTTCTTGATGGGCTTTCACCCTTACCTGAAGCTGACCCAAAGGTACGCGCTGCCATTATGGCTGAGGCCGAAAGCCAAGGTTGGCCGGCACTGCATCAACAGCTTAAAGAGATCGATCCTGATGCGGCAGCAAAGATCAGCGAAAATGACTCTCAACGCATTAATCGTGCTTTAGAAGTCTTTCGTATCAGCGGTCAACCTATGACGCAATTACAGCAAATTAAGCAAGATCCGTTTCCGTATCAGGCCTTACAGTTTGCGATTGCACCGAAAGAGCGTAGTGTCTTACATGAGCGAATTGAACAAAGATTCAAAATAATGTTGGATCAGGGGTTTGAATCTGAAGTGAGATCCCTATATAAAAGAGGTGACTTACACACAGATTTACCATCAATTCGCTGTGTGGGTTATCGTCAGATGTGGGATTACATCGCGGGCCATGTCACGTATGATGAGATGGTATTTAGAGGAATTGCGGCATCACGCCAATTAGCTAAGCGACAATTAACCTGGTTGCGCGGCTGGCAAGGTGTCTCATGGATAGAGACTGGGGACAAAGAAAACTTGCAACATGTGCTATCTTCGCTAAGCTTGTAAATCTAGTTTTGGGGCACGTTGCGACTTGAAATTACTGATATAATTAAAATTATAAGACACCTAATAACTAAGGAAAATAACAATGGCAAAGGGCCAATCGTTACAAGACCCATTTTTGAACGCGTTGCGTAGAGAGCGTGTTCCTGTTTCAATTTTTTTGGTAAATGGTATTAAGCTGCAAGGCAAAATCCAGTCGTTTGACCAATTTGTTATTCTACTCGAAAACACAGTGAACCAAATGGTGTATAAGCACGCTATCTCAACTGTGGTTCCAGCCCGTCCAATCAACTTCCAAGGCGCTCAAGGTAATGAGATGCCAGAAGGCAACGAAGACGGTAACTACTAATACCTAAGGAGTCTATTGCTTGTTTGACCGTTATGAAGCCGGCGAACAGGCAATCTTAGTTCATATCGACTTTCCAGAAGAAAGCGACAGAGAAGATCTGCGCGAACTGGAAATGTTGGTGTCTTCTGCAGGGGTAAACACCTTGGCGGTTGTGCAAGGCAGCCGTCAAAGTCCGCATGCCAAGTTTTTTGTTGGCTCGGGTAAAGCAGAAGAGATCGCTGAGATTGTCAAAACCCACAACGCAGACGTTATCATCTTCAACCACGAACTCAGTCCGTCTCAAGAACGTAATATCGAAGCCATCTGCCAATGCCGCGTGCTCGACAGAACGAGCCTGATTTTGGATATTTTTGCCCAACGTGCCCGCACGCATGAAGGTAAATTGCAGGTGGAGTTGGCACAGTTACGCCATATTTCCACTCGACTCATTCGTGGTTGGACACACTTAGAGCGTCAAAAAGGGGGGATTGGCCTGCGTGGGCCAGGTGAAACCCAGCTCGAAACTGACCGCCGTTTAATTCGTGGTCGCATTAAAAATATCTTAAAACGCTTGGATAAAGTTGCCAAGCAGCGTGAGCAAGGCCGAAGAGCCCGTAATCGCAATGACATTCCTACGGTATCCCTAGTTGGCTATACCAATGCGGGTAAATCAACGCTATTTAACCGGATCACGGAATCAGATGTGTATGCAGCAGATCAGCTGTTTGCCACGCTCGACCCAACCTTGCGTAAACTTGAAATTCAAGATGTTGGCCCAATTATCTTAGCGGACACAGTAGGATTTATTCGTCATTTACCTCACGATTTAGTGGCGGCGTTTAAAGCCACTTTAACGGAAACCCGTGAAGCGGATTTACAGCTGCATGTGGTGGATGTGGCAGATAATCGCCGTAAAGAAAACATCGAGCAAGTGCAGGCTGTACTAGAAGAAATCGAGGCAGATGAAATCCCGCAGTTGTTGGTTTACAACAAAATCGATGAGCTAGATGACGTTGAGCCGCGTATCGATCGTGACGATGAAGGCATGCCAATTCGGGTTTGGTTAAGCGCCAAGGCTGGAGTGGGGCAGGATTTATTACTGACAGCCATCAGTGAGCGTTTAGCCAAGCAAATGATGGTGGCCGCGCTGACATTACCGCACAACCAAGGCAAGTTGCGTGCGGCGCTTTACGCGCTAGGTACAGTGCAAAGTGAGTCAGTGGATGAGCAAGGCCAAGCGATTTTGTCCGTAAGGGTGCCAATGATTGAGTGGCAAAAGCTCAAAAAAGAATTTGGGGAACACATTAACGACTACGCTGAATAACTCAGTTTTCATTCGAAGTAGCTGTATTTTTTGGGTTTATTATTCGAATCCATGCGACTTTAACCAGCTACTTTGATAAATTAATTTTAATCGCATTGAAAAAATGGAGAGAGCTATGGCCTGGAACGAGCCGGGTAACAATGGCAACGATAAAGACCCTTGGAATAACAACAAGGGTGGCAACAATCAGGGGCCGCCAGAGTTAGATGAAGTATTTAAAAAATACTCGGATAAATTTAACGGCATGTTTGGTGGCAATAAGCGCGGCGGTAACAACGGTGGCTTAGGCAGCTTTGGCACTGTGATGATTTTAGTCATTGCACTTATTGTGTGGGCACTTAGTGGCATGTACACGGTAAAAGAAGCTGAGCGTGGCATCGTGTTACGTTTTGGTGAGTTTAACCGCATTGCTGAGCCAGGTCTGCGTTGGAAGATGACCTTCATTGAACGTGTACTACCGGTTGATATTGAAGCGGTGCGTTCACTGTCTGCATCAGGCTTTATGCTAACGGAAGACGAAAACGTCGTGAGCGTTGAGTTTGAAGTGCAATACCGTGTCATGGATGCATACAACTACATCTTTAGCGTGACTGACTCAGACCAAAGTTTACAACAAGCGTTAGATTCAGCGCTGCGTTATGTTGTGGGTCACGCCAAAATGGACCAAGTACTGACAACAGGTCGTGAACTTGTGCGTCAGCAAACATGGGATGAGCTTAATAAAATCATTGAGCCATATAACATGGGTATCATAGTCACTGACGTGAACTTTAAAGACGCGCGTCCGCCGGCAGAAGTAAAAGATGCCTTTGACGATGCCATTGCGGCACAAGAAGATGAAGAGCGTTTTATCCGTGAAGCAGAAGCCTATGCCCGTGAAATTGAACCACGTGCCCGTGGTCAAGTGGAGCGTATGACTCAAGAAGCTGAAGCATATGCATCACGCGTTAGCTTAGAAGCGCAAGGTGAAGTAGCACGTTTTGAAAAACTGCTTCCTGAATACCAAGCTGCAAAAGAAGTGACACGTCAGCGTTTATACATAGACGCAATGGAGCAAGTGCTAGGCAGCACCTCTAAAGTGTTTGTTGACGTTAAAGGTGGTAATAACATGCTTTATCTACCACTGGATAAAATCATGCAGCAAGGCGGTGGTAACCCGTTACAGCTACCAAGCTCTAGTGACATCAAAGATTTACGTCAAAAACTAGACAGTGTGCGTAATTCAGCGCCGGCACAAAGCGCAAACAGCCGTGCTGATCGTTTCGCTTCAGATCGCTTCAATAACGGGAGATAACCTAAAATGAAAAACTTTACGATTATCTTAGTTGCGCTAGTGGCGTTACTGTCACTGTCGTCCGTGTTTGTGGTATCTGAAGGTCAGCGCGCAATTGTGCTGCTATTTAGCAAAGTACAAAAAGACGAAAACGATATGGCCGTTGTGTATGCCCCAGGCATTCACCTTAAAGTGCCTTTCTTCTCACAAGTACGCAAGCTGGATGCCCGTATTCAAACCCTTGATGGTGCACCAGATCGCTTCGTAACTAGCGAGAAAAAAGACTTAATCGTTGATTTGTACGTGAAATGGCGCATCAATGACTTTAGCTCTTTTTACCTACGTACTCGTGGTGATAAAAGCTATGCCGAAACCCTACTTAAGCAAAAAGTAAACAATGGTCTACGTACTAACTTTGGTTCGCGTACCATTCGTGAGATTGTTTCTGGCGAGCGTAGTGAGCTGATGGAAGATGCCTTAGTGCAAGCGTCAGAAAGCGCGAGTGAGCTAGGTATTGAAGTACTCGACGTACGTGTAAAGCAAATTAACTTACCGACTGAAGTCAGTAACAGTATCTTTAAGCGGATGCGTGCTGAGCGTCAAGCGGTGGCTAAAGAGCACCGTTCAGAAGGTAAAGAGCAAGCTGAAATCATCCGTGCAGAAGTGGATAAGCGCGTTACCGTTATGCTGGCTGACGCTGAGCGTAATGCCCGTACCGTTCGTGGTGCAGGTGATGCAGAAGCGGCAAGCATTTATGCCAAAGTGTATAACCGTGACCCAGAGTTTTACCGTTTCTTACGTAGCTTAGATGCCTACAAAAACACCTTTAAATCAAAAGAGGATGTGATTGTGGTAAGCCCAGAATCAGATTTCTTTGATTACATGAAAGAAACCAAAGCAAACTAAAAAAAGCCCCGCTGATGCGGGGTTTTTTATATCTTGCAAAACTAAATCATCAGGCGCGTTTATGCGCCTTTTTAGTACATGTATTTTGCGCCAAATTGGGCGTGCTGGGCTAATTCATTCTGAACTGTGAAAAAACAACTACACTTGGCTCAATCGTATGCAGCAAGTTTCGGCGAAAAAGTCGGCATTGCGGGGTGAAATTATGTCGCTAAGTTTGCTAGAATCTGCGCCTTCTTTTTTCTGAAGTGAAAGTACAATGGGTAAAAACGTCGTTGTGTTAGGCACCCAATGGGGTGACGAAGGTAAAGGTAAAGTGGTTGATCTACTGACGGACAGAGCATCGTATGTGGTGCGCTACCAAGGTGGTCACAATGCAGGTCATACATTAGTGATTAACGGTGAAAAAACCGTACTGCATTTAATTCCTTCTGGGATTTTGCGTGACAACGTAAAATGCCTTATCGGCAACGGCGTGGTGCTATCACCAGAAGCCTTGATGAAAGAAATCACTATGCTTGAAGAGCGTGGTGTGCCGGTAAAAGACCGCTTACTTATTTCTGAAGCTTGCCCATTGATCCTGCCTTATCACGTTGCCTTAGACATGGCGCGTGAAAAAGCCCGTGGCGCAAAAGCCATTGGGACAACAGGTCGTGGTATTGGCCCAGCGTATGAGGACAAAGTCGCTCGTCGTGGTCTTCGTGTGGGTGACTTATTCCACCCAGCCCAATTTAAAGAGAAATTAAAAGAAGTACTTGAACTGCACAACTTTACTTTAACGCAGTTCTACAAAGCTGAGCCTGTTGATTTCCAAACGGTATACGACGACGCCATGGAAATCGCTAAAATCCTTAAAAACATGATCGTTGATGTGACTGAGCTGCTTGATACAGCACGTCGCAATGGCGAAAACATCTTGTTTGAAGGCGCACAAGGTACCTTGCTTGATATCGACCACGGTACATACCCTTATGTAACGTCTTCAAACACCACAGCCGGTGGTGTTGCAACGGGTGCCGGTTTTGGCCCACTTAACCTAGATTACGTGCTTGGCATTGTAAAAGCGTACACCACCCGTGTTGGCTCAGGCCCATTCCCAACGGAATTGTACGATGGCTTAGACAAGCAAGACCCAGTAGGTAAACACTTAGGTGATAAAGGCAACGAGTT
>JBGTXC010000144.1:0-7057 GCA_041937835.1 Alteromonadaceae bacterium
AGCCACTAGGGCCGTTTCTGGCGAAAAACTTTGCTTCAACTGTGTCACCTTGGATTGTCACAACCGAAGCACTTGCACCATTTAGAACCGAGTGGCAACGTGACGAAAACGACCCTCAACCGCTTGAATACCTAGAAAGCAGCCAAAACCGTGAGCAAGGCGCAATTGATATTCAAATGAGCGTATTGCTAGAAACTGAAAGCATGCGTGAAAAAGGTGAAGCACCAAGCCTATTGTCTGAATCAAGCTTTAAACACAGCTATTGGACCGTGGCACAAATGGTTGCTCACCACACAGTGAATGGCTGTAACTTCTTACCGGGCGACATGCTTGGTTCAGGCACTCAGTCTGGTCCAAATCACGAAGAAGCAGGCTCATTACTAGAGCTAAGCCGCGGCGGTAAAGAAAGCATTACTCTGAGTAACGGTGAAACCCGTACCTTCTTAGAAGACGGCGATAACGTCATCATGCGTGGTTTCTGCGCTAAAGATGGCTTTAAGCGCATTGGCTTTGGTCAAGTGGAAGGTAAAATCTTACCTGCTAACTAAGCATTGCAATTAAATTGAAAAAGCCGCACAAAGCGGCTTTTTTTATGCATGGATTTCAGGCTAATACCTGTGTTTAACCCGTCGCTTGAATAAATTTTGGCTTTTTTGCACACAAATTGATATCTTAGCGGCACTTTTATCAAACTTTTTATTGAATGCGTCGCCAAATATCACACATTTTTCCGGCTAAAAAAGTCATCATACAGCAGCGTGGTGAAGTGTCTCACTTTAAGATGGGACGCTTTGTTCAGTGGTTGCTGTTTATTGCTGTTGTGATTAGCGTGGCATGGACTGTGTTTGCATCGAATGCGTTTTTTGCACAAAAAGCCCACATCCATGCACAGCAGGCACAAATTCAACAAGAGCAAGCACTGTTAGAGAAAAGCCAAGCTGAGTTTGAAGAAAAACTTGCTGAATTAAATAACAAGCTCACCGCTTTAAAGAAAGAACAAGGTTTGATGCAAAACATGGTAGATACCCTACCTATGTTAGCGCCAGAAGACGACGCCTCTGCGCCGCAAGCACAAAACACCAGCACAGAAAATACAAGCGCAGCAGATGACACAGCGGTTGCAACGTCAATAACGATTGAATCAATTGATGCCAATAAAAACGATACTCAAAGTATTGAGGTAGAGCAAAGTCCCGCGACTGAGCCTACGACAGAACAAAAACCTGAGTCTGAACCTGAAAATACTCCACCGCCACTCCTCTCATTTGAAACTGTAAAAGACGCACTGGAAGCCTATGACGCGACCTTATCACAGCAGTTTGCAGAAATGGATGCAAAGCTGGCTGCGCGTCAAGCACACATAGAATCCGCTTTAAGTAATGCTGGCATCCAGGCAGAGCAATTAAAAGCGGCTTTTAATGCCCGTACGCAAGCTCAAGGTGGCCCGTTTAATGGTGTGCCATTAGAAGGGCTAGAGCCACATTTAATGGCACTGACAGACAAAGTGGCAGAAGTGGCGTTACTTGAACAAATTATTACCACAGTGCCAAGCAAAATGCCGGCAGACAGTTATTATGTGTCCAGCGGCTATGGCATACGCAAAGACCCAATCACAGGCAAGCGCGCTTTTCACAAAGGCGTAGACTTAGCAGGTTGGCCTAAAACCAATGTCCGCGCTGCAGCCCCAGGGGTGATTACCCGCGCTGGTATTAACGGTGGGTTTGGGCGTTTTATTGAAATCGAACATCAAAATGGTTTTCGCACTCGTTACGGCCACCTTCATAAATTACTCGTTAAAAAAGGCGATATGGTTAGCGCTGACAGTGTGATAGGTTTAATGGGCAGCACGGGCCGCAGCACAGCGACTCACCTGCATTATGAAGTTATTTATAACGGTAAAAATGTTAACCCGCTAAAAATCAATAAGGCGCTCACGGATGTTTTCGAATAAAAAGAAAGTGACACCCAGTATTATTGCTGCTGATGTTACCTTAGTTGGCCAAGTTAAATCTGCTGGCGAAGTGCATTTAGAAGGGAAAGTAACAGGTGATGTGCGTGTTGAGTCCCTTACCATTGGCTTACAAGGGGCGGTAGACGGCCAAGTGTTTGCCAATGACATCGTCATTAAGGGCACAGTGAACGGTGCTGTTACGGCTAAAAATGTGGTGATTGAAAAAACCGCAAAAGTCATGGGTGATGTGTTTCATGAAACCCTGAGCATTGCCGCAGGTGCTGACATTGAAGGTAACATTAAGCACCAAGTGGCTGCGCCTCCTGAGTCACAAAAAGTGACAAAAATAGAAGGCAAACCACAAAAAAAAGCGTCTAGTTAGACGCTTTTTTTGTTTTTACGCTCAGTGACATACATGGTCACATCGGCGCTAAAGACCAATTGGTCATACTTATCGCGCACTTCCACCGGAACAACTACATCCATTTCGTCGGTAAACACTAAATCTTTAGGGATGGCGGCTGTGGCCATTAAATCGGTTTCAGCTTTTTTCAGGTAATTTACCGTCATGCCTTTTGGGATCCAACGGTGGGTGGCTACAGGCACTGTGGCATCCACCATTACTCCTGCGGCCACCTCTGCTAAGTTACATATCGCAATGGCATGCACAGTTTTAATGTGGTTGGTCACACTACGGCGTTTAGAAAGCCCCACTTCCACGTAAAAAGGCTCAAGTACTTTAAATTCAGGTTTGATGGTGCCAAAGTAAGGCACACGCCAGCACAGCATTTTTCCAAATAACCACTTACCCAGTGGTTTATCTTTTAAGTTACGCCAATGCTTTAAGGTGGTTGGGACGGCTGTCATTGTAAGCTCCTATTTTTGATTTAACGCTAGCACATCTGACCAGTTGAATAAACTTATTTGCTCTGTGCGGACATTTGCCATTTATTAAACTAATGCGTTTACCTACAATATGCCATCCTTAACGCTGGAGGTTTTTCTTGTGCCTGAGCGCATCCGCATTGCTATTTCACTCATTTTTCTGGTGATCTTTTGCCCATTGGCAATCGACATTTATTTACCTGCTTTTCCTGCCATGGCGCGCCATTTTGCGGTTGATAACCATCAAGTGCAGCTCACCATTACTTTATTTATGGCAAGTGTGGGGCTAGGTCAATTAATTGCAGGCCCATTAGCGGACAAATATGGCCGTAAGCCGATTGCAGTATTAGGCGTGGGCTTATACGCCCTAGGTGCGGTACTGGCGTGGTTTGCGAAAGACTTTAATGCCCTATTACTTGGTCGTATCATTCAAGGCTTAGGGGCCTGTGCCACGTTTGTGGTGACGTTTGCCATAGTGCGCGACGTGTTTGGTGCTGATAAAAGCGGACCTGTGATCACTTACTTAAATGGCATAGTGTGCTTTATTCCGGCGCTCGCACCGCTTCTCGGTGCTTGGCTGACAATCACCTATGGCTGGCAAGCAAACTTTATGGCGCTCACCGCCTTTGCCGTATTAGGCCTTTTATGTGTTTTGGTGTTTTACCGTGAGTCACGCCCAGAGGATGCCGAGTATCAAGGGCGAATATTAGATTTAAGACGCTTTATGCCTATGCTGAGCCACGGCGTGTTTATGTATCACAGCTTAATTTGCTTATTTGCCATGAGTGCCATTCTAGCGTTTGTTTCCAGCGCACCTGGCTATTTAATGGGGCAACTCAATTTAGATATTCCAGCATTTACGCGCTGGTTTACCACCAATGCGGTGATATCCATCCTTGTTAGCTTTATTGCTCCGCGCTATGTGGCTTCCCATTTAAAAGGCGCATTATTACTTGGTTTAATCTTACTTGCTGGCAGTGGTTTTGCCTTAATTGCCATGCTTGATATTAAGCATCCTGCTGCCTTTATGGTGCCTGTGTTTATTTCATCCGTTGGCTTTTGCTTATGTTTGGGTGCCGCGGCAGGCCAAGCCTTAGCTCCGTTCGGCAAACAAGCTGGTACAGCCTCTGCGCTCATTGGTGTCATGCAAATGAGTGGCGCAGGTTTACTGGTGACCTTAACACAATCCTTTGGTTTAAGTGCGCCTGTATTAGTTGCCTTGCATCTAGTGTTGCTCACACCATTTTTGTTACTACTTATAAAATATAGTAATAAATTACTAGAAACAACTCATTAACATATAGATATTACAAAATGATATAAGGCGCAATAATGCGCCTGCACCCTCCTCCATTGCTGCACCCTAAAGTTTTTGCTCCAAAAAAAACCTCAAAAATACCGCTTTTAACTACAAAAAAATCATTGCCATTTACTCAGTTAACCAGTTAGTTTGTTCACAACTTTTTTACACCATTAACAATAAACAGAGGTGTTCCATGAAAATGAAGCTAATTACAACCGCTATTGCAATGTCATTAGGTATGGCAACAGCACACGCTGCTGACGACCGATTCATCATCCAAGTAGATAACAAACACAAGGGTGTGGTTAAGGCACTTGCTAAAAAGCTAGGCGGTGATTTAAAGCTTGATGCTAACGGCTTTATTGTTTCTGAGTTTAAAGGCAAAGATTTATCACAAGTAAAAGGGTTACTAAATAACCCACACATTAAACTGATTGAAGAAGACCAAATCCGTAAGCCATTTGCATACAGCGATGACATCGGCGATGCAATGACGCAGCAGCTTACACCTTATGCTGTGTATCAATCTCAAGCTGATCAACTTACTTTTAACCCGAGTGCTGGTATGAAAGTGTGTGTCATTGACTCTGGTTTGGACCAATCAAACCAAGACTTTAACTGGGGTAACATCACAGGTGATAACGACCCAGGCACAGGCAACTGGTTTGATCATGGTGGTCCACACGGTACTCACGTAGCAGGTACCATTGGTGCTGCAGATAACGCAGTAGGCGTTGTGGGCATGGCACCAGGTGTTGATATGCACATCATCAAGGTATTCAACGAAAGCGGCTGGGGTTACTCGTCAGGTCTTGCACAAGCAGCTGACCTGTGTGCTCAAGCAGGCGCAAACATCATTAACATGTCACTTGGTGGTGGCGGGTCTAGCAGCACTGAAGAAAATGCTTTCCAATCATTTGTTGATGCTGGCGGCCTAGTGGTTGCGGCAGCTGGTAACGATGGTAACAGCGTACGTTCTTACCCTGCTGGCTACTCACCTGTGATGATGATCGGTGCAAATGACGCGAACAATAACATTGCTGATTTCTCTCAGTTCCCAAGCTGTACGTCAGGCCGCGGTAAAAACGTGACGTCTGATGAAACTATCTGTGTTGAGGTAACTGCAGGTGGTGTAGACACTTTATCGACTTACCCAGCGGGCATGGCTAGCATGGCATCTATGAGCGCTGATGGCGTTGGCTTAGAGTCATCTGCGATGGAAAACAACGGTGAAGCAACTGCAACTGCATACTTCATGGGCACAGCTGAGACCACAGATGCAGGCGCAGCCGGTAAAGTTTGTGTTATCGACCGTGGTGTGATTTCTTTCCACGACAAAGTACTTAACTGTGAAAACTCAGGCGGTGTAGGTGCAATCATTGTAAACAATGAGCCAGGCATGCTGTATGGCACGCTAGGCACTACAAACGCGACTAGCATCCCTGCTGTAGGCGCGCGTTTTGAAGACCGCACAGCTTTACTTAATGCTACGTCAGCCAGCGTAAAAATTGGCGCAAGTGACTACGGTTACATGAGTGGTACATCAATGGCAACACCAGCTGTTGCAGGCCTTGCCGCACTCGTTTGGTCGAACCACCCTAGCTGTACAGGTGAAGATATCCGTACCGCACTAAAAGCCACGGCTGAAGATGCTGGCGCGGCAGGTAAAGACGTATACTTTGGTTACGGTATCGTAAAAGCCGCAGCGGCAGATGCTTATCTAACGCAAAATGGTTGTGGCGGTACTGTCACTCCACCACCAGCTGAAGGCATTGAGCTTTCTGCAAATGGTTATAAGCGTAAAGGCAGCCGTTATGTTGACCTTTCATGGGCTGGTGCAACAACAAGCACAGTTGACGTATACCGCAATGGTAACTTAGTGACTACCACAGCGAATGATGGCGCATACACTGACTCAGTATCAGCAGGTACTTACACGTATCAAGTATGTGAAGTAGCAACAGCGAACTGCTCTGCCTCAGTGACTGTTAGCCCTTAATTAAACACTTCCCCGAATGAAGCGAGCCATTGGCTCGCTTTTTTTGTTTATAATAGCTAAAACAATTACTTGCGCTGAATATGATCAACTTCGAATTACTCGCGTCATTTTTTACTTTGTGCTTTTTATTGGCGGTATCGCCTGGGCCTTCCAATGCGTTTTTAATGGCACAAACCTTTGCAAAAGGACGCAGAGCTGGCGTGCAAACCGCATTGGGCTTTGCCTTAGGTGGCGTGGTGCATACTGTGCTTGCCGTGGTTGGCTTATCCGCGTTATTAAAAGCCTCCGCAACGGCGTTTCAAGTGGTGACCTGGTGTGGTGCTCTTTATTTAATTTACCTAGGTGTGCAAAGCATCCGTGAAGGCTTAAAACCAATGAGCCCCGAAGAAAAGCCTCATGTCAGCCAAAGCAATAAAAACGTGATGTTCCAAGCCATGATGACTGAAGTACTCAACCCCAAGGTGGCTTTATTCTTTATTGCCTTTATGCCGCAATTTGTGGACCCAAACTTACCTAACCCCACCTTGCAATTAGCGATTTTTGGCCTGCTTTACCCGATTTTCGCCTTTCCGGTAGACCTTACTTATGTGTATTTTGGCGATAAAATCGCTGCGTTCTTCCGCCATCATGATAAAGCTCAAAGCAGACTGGACATCTTAACTGGCGTGATTTTTATTTTATTGGCTGGCAATTTAGTCTGGTGAAAAGGTATGCAAGGTGACAGCGTTATTAAAACCCGCCATGCTAAAAACTAAGGAGCGCTTATGAAAAAAATCACTGCTGCCATTGCAGCAAAAAAACGGATCGCCTTAGTAGCACACGACGGCATGAAGGACGCCTTAGTAAGCTGGGCTAGAGCACACTCCAGCACCTTAACCCAACATACCTTATTTGGCACAGGCACCACGGCACAACGCAT
>JBGTXC010000145.1:0-7051 GCA_041937835.1 Alteromonadaceae bacterium
ATTAAGGACATAGGACGTTGTCTCATGGCGAATGACCCCCATAACAATAAACGTTACTGAAGGATTTAGAGACTAAATATGCTGATCAAAACAAATCGATCCTGGCAAATGCCCGAGCGCGACGCGACTTCGGAGCATATTTTTCTAAACCGGCGTCATTTCCTCAGCGCGATGGGCCTAGGAACGACGACCTTGATCGGCCGCAATGGCGGCGGGGTCAGCCATGCCATCGGCGTCGGCGGACGCGATTTGTCTCGGCCGGTCGGCGGCGCGACCACGTTGGCGGCAATCGACGCGCTGGATGCCGATCCGGGCACCGCGCGGATTGTGTTGATTTCAAAACCACCTTCGATGAAGAAGTTTAACTTCTTATAAGGAGTTTGAAGGTAGTTTACTGGTGCGTAGTTATACGTGTCGTTGTTTGGACCGCCACCAACGAATGGACGCATATCACCTAGAGAAGCAATACCACCGTCACACTTGTCATTTGTAAAGCTACCAGTTGTGTTAGCTAGGAAGAAGTTACCACAAGGAACAGAGCCTGAACCTACTTCGATAACGTTAGCATTTTCGTTAGGTGGAGCAATTAGACCATTCGCACGGAATGATTCTTCAGCTGCCGAACCCCAAACCTGCCATGGGAAGTTGAAAAAGTTAACTTTAGAAACATCACCTTGGTACACTTCGTTTTGATCAACAAAGTCAACACCAACAACAATGTTACCCGCTGAGAATTCTTTACCTGCAACTAAGCTAAAGCCAACTTGCTTGTTTTCAGAAACATCAAATGAACCAGATGTTTGTGCTTTGAACTCAACGCCTTCGAAGTCGTCACGAGTGATGATGTTAACTACACCCGCTACTGCGTCTGCACCGTAAGTTGCAGATGCGCCGTCTTTAAGTACTTCGATGCGGTCGATCATTGACGCAGGGATACCCTGGAAGTCAGAAGAAACAGGACGACGACCGTTTACTAGTACTAGTGTACGAGCTGAACCTAAACCACGAAGCTCTACGAAAGTACCACCGTTACCACCGTTGTTGGTAGTAGTCATTGCAGGTGAACCTGACATCACAGCGCTTGACTGTAGGAACTGACCTACGTCTTGGATACCTTGCGCTTCAAGTTGTACTGAATCGATTACAGTAACAGGTGATGCAGTTTCTAGGTCAGTACGCTTGATACGTGAACCAGTAACTTCAATACGTTCAACTTCTTCTGCACCTTCTTCAGCAGCAAACGTGTTCGCTGAGAACGCAGCAGTAGACGCCGCACCAAAAGCGATCGCTAAGCGAACTGCCTTAGATACTTTGTTATTTAACATTTGATTTCTCCCTGGATCATACTTTCGTATGACTTTTATTTTTTCGCATAGAACTTAAAGATGTGGAATCTTCAGGTTTATGCAGTTATATCGAGTAAAACTCGCTTTTCAGCAATGATAGTAAACAAAAGCAAAAGGCAGGGTCAACAATTGTTTATAAAGAATTAACAAAAAAAACACTCAAGCAGCAAAATGCATCAAAGCGTTTAATTTTCTAATGGCTCAAGTACACGCAAATGTATCCATTAAGCTAAAAAAGCTCACTTTGCCCGCTTATCACATCATTAAATGTTAAATTTAAGCTAGGGAGCAACATATCTGCGATTGGTTTAAGTTGTTTCTCAACATAATATTGCCGGTCGATGTCGACGGCGAACTCTTTTAGCACTGGGCCATGTGACGTGATCACGTACTTTACCCACATGCCTTTATTGGGCGGCAGTATTTGCCCTTGGTGTACGGCGCTTATCACGGCTCTTGCGTGCGGCGGGATATTCTTAACATAGTCTTCAATGGGCTGACGAAGTCGTTTTTCGTACGTGAGCAGTGCATCAAACTCGCCTTTTTCCAAACGATTCACATAATCGAGGATCACAGGGGTGAGATTGCCATGGCTAAAAAAGGCATTGAATAAGTCGCCTTGGAACTGGCGCGCCAGTTGTGTCCAGTCGCTGCGAACTGACTCTAAGCCTTTAAACACCAATTGATTACCTGTTGGAGTAATTTTATTGCCGGCATAGCGCTTTTTGCTGCCATGGGCTTGCCCACGTATGGTGGGCAGGAAAAACGGTGAATATAATGTTTCAAACTCAATTTCAAGGTAGCAAGTTAAATCAAACTCATCCTTTAAGGTTTTGCACCAATAATCATTAATGGCTATTGCCAATGCGTTGCCTTGTTCAAAACACGTTTCATGGGAAAGGCTTGACTCTAATGCCACAAAGGTGGAGTCGGTATCACCATAAATCACTGTGTGGCCTTGCTCTTCAATAAAGGCTTTGGTGCGCGTCATGATCTCATGACCACGCATAGTAATAGAGCTTGCCAAACGCGGGTCGAAAAAACGGCAACCGCTTGAGCCTAAAACACCATACAAACTATTCATGATAATTTTAATGGCGTTTGATAACACACTATCTTGCTGCTTTTTTGCTTTATCCCTTGCGCTCCAAAGTGCAGCCACTAAATCAGGCAAATGGTGCTGGCTTCGTGAAAACTGCCCCCCTTTAAAACCAGGTACTGCATCAGGTTCATTGAGCCCTAAGGCCAAGCCCATAGGGTCAATTAAAAATGAGCGAATAATCGAAGGGTACAGGCTTTTAAAATCAAGCACGATGACGTTTTCAAAACGCCCTGGGGTGGCCTCCATCACATAGCCACCTGGGGAGTTTTCATTTAATGGAGCATCCCCTAAATTAGGCGCAACAAAACCACTTCGGTGCAATAGTGGTAGATATAAATGGGTAAACGCAGCCACACTGCCCCCCGGGCGCTCTAATTCAAGCCCTGTGAGCTCAGCCCGTGTTTGAATAAAGTCAAACAGCCGCTCTTGCGTGAATATATCCCACACTAACTTACAGTCTTCTAAGTTGTACTGGGCTAATGCCACTTTATCTTCTTGAAATTGCCGGTTTATTTCTGCCAGCTTGTCTTTTTTAGCAATCAGCTTTTGTTTACCTAATAGCGCATGGCTAACGTCATCTAAGGCAAAACTTTGAAAATGATAGGTGGCGTTTTTAAGCACGCTAATCCCATCAATCACAGCGCGCCCTTTTAGCTCAACAGGCATAATGGCAGAGTCTTTAATAACAAGCTCTGAGCCATCACGCCCAATAGTCAGTTGTACGCCAAGCACAGCAGCGCGCTCAGCAAGCACCTTGCAATCAAAATCACACACATTCCAGCCGATGAGTATGTCTGGGTTGAGCGTGTTAATTTCAGCCACAAAAGCTTTTAAGAGTGCGATTTCATCCGGCACATAGATAAGTTCAAAATCAACCTCATCGTGTGGATTTAGCGCGCCTGCCCCAACCATAATGACTTTTTTAACCTGCTCGCTGTAAAAACCAATGGAATATAAAACCCCTTCCGCGGCACACTCTATGTCAATCGAAAGCGCCTTCAAAGCACCGCCCCAGCCGTCAGACTTGGCCATTTTTGCGCCTTTAATGAGGTGGCCATAGGGCGTCTTCAGTGCCTCTCCTGACACCCAAGCGGTGCCTTTTACAAATCGCTCCATTAAAAAGCGGTCAGCATGGCGAATATCGTCTTCGTATAAGGTAATGCCCTGCGCTTTTGCCGCTTGGCGCAGCGCGTAATAATCTTTAAGAGAATGGCTATACACAACCTGCACGTTTTGGTGGTACAAGGTCGAGAGCGTGCTATCAACAAGTTGTATGTTTGCGTTTATTTGCGTGCTCAGTTTTTTTAAAGCGGCGCCTTGCTCTTTTTGCACAAACATCACTAAGCGCTCACCGACCACCTCAGCGCACACTGGCCCATACTCAGTGGCAAGCCAGTAAGTCAGCTTTAAACGGCCTTGCTGCATGCTTTGATGGCGTGACAAAATTAATCCACGCACAGGTAGCGTAAAATTTTGCAAAGTGCCTGCTTGTGTCACTTAGTACAACTCTCTAGAATGGCAAAATTACTGTGATTATATACATAAGTTCACGCTGATATGCTATCTGCCCCTTTGAAAAAAACCATCCGAAACATACATCAGCGTGTTGCTGACACCATGAGCGACTACCGCCCGCGCAAAAGTCAAAACTATTTAGTGGCCGAAATCGCCAAAACCTTAGCGGGCGAATACGATAAAAAAGAGCGTATCACCGTGATAGAGGCAGGCACAGGCACCGGCAAATCCTTAGCGTATTTGTTAAGTGTGATCCCGTACGCACTTGCGAAAAAAAAGCATGTAATCATTTCAACCGCCACAGTGGCACTGCAAGAGCAGCTAATAGGTAAAGATCTCCCATTTTTTGCCAACGCCTCAGGGCTTGAATTTAAATATGACTTAGCCAAAGGGCGTGGCAGATACGTGTGTGCGCAAAAACTTGCCCATGCTGTTGATGAAAACGCGCAAACGGATCTCCTGTTAGCTGAGCCGCTTAGCAGCATGGAGCAAAAGTGCTTACAACAATTAGCAAAAGCCTACCGCGAAGGGCAATGGCAAGGTGATAGAGACACTTGGGCAGACACCATCCCTGATGCCGTATGGCAATTAATTTGTAGTGATAAACACGCCTGCCAGCGCCATTTGCAAGGCCATGCCCATTGCCCATTTCACAAAGCGCGCAATGTGTTAGGGCAAATGGACGTTATCGTTGCTAACCATTCTTTGTTGCTCGCTGATTTAGAGCTTGGTGGCGGTAAAATCTTACCAGAGCCGGCCGACAGCATTTATGTATTAGACGAAGCTCACCACTTACCATCGCTGACGCGTGATTTTTCGTCCTCGGCCTCAACCGTAAAAGGCACCATAGAATGGTTTGAAAAGCTCGCCAAATTTAATGGCAAGTTAGGTAAAACCTTAGTCACAGACCGTGCCGTCGGGCAAAAATTCACCTTGGCAGATATGTGCGCTGAAAGTATCGATGGCCTTAAAAAAGTTCGCGACTTTTTAGATGGCGCCGGCTTTCAATTCAACGACGAAGACACTTTTCGTTTTAGCCACGGCGAGCTGCCAGAAAGCCTCGCGTTAACCGCAAAAGACCTTGGCGAAAGCACGCAAAAAGCCCTTGCTGCGCTTAATAAAATGCATGATGCCCTGGTTCAAGATGTGAATGATGGCGACATCACGGCTTTTTTAGCTGAGCCAATTTTAGCGGAGAGCGGGCAATACATTCAGCGTTTAGAAAGCGTCCACAAACTGTGGGCTAATTTAGCCATTGAACGGGCGCTGTCCCCGCATGCCCGCTGGATAAAGCGTCTTGAATACAAAGAGCATCATGATTACCTGTTAAGTGATTGCCCCATTGATGTGGGTTATTACTTAAGAGAGGGGCTTTTTATGGAGTGTGCAGGTGCCGTACTTTGCTCCGCCACACTCACAGCGCTCGGTAGCTTTGAGCACTTTGCCAAGGAAGTAGGCCTAAACAAGGTGGCAGGCACTAAATACATCAAAGTTGACTCACCTTTTGATTACCCTAAACAAGCAGAGCTACTTCTGCCTAAAACGGACTTTGAGCCGAATGCCAAAGAGTTTAGTGACTATTTAGGTAAAGCACTGCCCCGATTTTTAGATAAAGATAAAGCCCACTTAGTGCTCTTTGCATCTTACTGGCAAATGCGTCACGTGGCGGAAATCCTTAGAACAAAAGGCTATAGCTTATTAGTGCAAGGTGAGGCCTCACGAGATGCACTCATTCGCTTACATAAAAGTAAAATCGATGGTGGCACAGGGTCAATTTTGTTAGGCACACAAAGCCTTTCCGAGGGGTTAGACTTACCTGGTAACTACCTTGAGCAAGTCATTATTACTAAGCTGGCATTTGCAGTCCCTACCTCCCCAATTGAAGAAGCTCATGCAGAATTCATCGAATCCCGTGGTGGTAACGCCTTTTTGTCCATCACAGTACCCAGTGCCGCCAAGAAGTTGGTGCAAAGCTGTGGTAGACTGCTTCGCAAAGAACAAGACTCCGGACGCATTGTTATCCTTGATAGGCGCCTAGTCAGTAAACGCTACGGCAAAGCCATGTTAGATGCGCTCCCGCCTTTTAAACGAACCATAGAGTATTAATGTTTGAACTAGCCTTAGAACCCAGTACATGGGCGATTTTATGTGCGGTTGCCATGGCTGCAGGCTTTATTGATGCCATTGCAGGAGGCGGCGGCATGCTCACCGTCCCGGCATTACTTACAGCGGGTCTTCCGCCTCACCTCACGTTAGGCACCAATAAATTAGCTGCGACCTTTGGCTCGCTCACAGCCAGTGTTACCTATTATAAAAAACGTTTATTCGACCCGATTTTTTGGTTCCAATCCGTTTTGGCCACCGCACTGGGGGCGCTTATCGGCACCTTAGTGGTTGACCGCCTATCTATCGACTTTTTAAATAAAATCATTCCTGTTGTCATCATAGCGGTGGCGCTTTATAGCTTATTTGGTCAGCTCTCTAAAGACGATGATGCCCCACTGCCAGTTAAATCACGCATGCTGGCAATCAAGCAGTGGTTTCAAGGTGTGGCGCTTGGCTTTTTTGATGGTGTTGCAGGCCCAGGCACAGGCACCTTTTGGACGGCCACCAACAGCATGCTCTATAAGATGAACTTGTTGCTTAATTGTGGTCTTGCCCGTTCAATGAACTTTGTCAGCAACTTTGTGTCACTCATTGCCTTTGTGGCGCTTGGGCATGTGCACTTTTTATTGGGCGTCAGCATGGGCGCGTTTTTAATGATAGGTGCTTGGTTAGGCGCACATTCTGCAATTAAATTTGGCAGTAAAATTATTCGACCTGTGTTCAATACTGTGGTCATAATACTGGCAGGCAGATTAATTTTTGAGGCGTATTTTTAATGAGTGACGTGGTAGCTCGCCTACAAGCGCACATTGTTAATTTAAAGCGTGATGCCATCACCTTTGATAACGCTAAGTGGTTTGACAAAAACCCCTACATGAAAAAGCAATATCATTTGTTTGACTCGCATTTGTTTGCCAGCAAAAGCCTTGCGCTTGCTGATTACGTTGATGAAGCATTAGAAACGCTCGCTAATTTACCCGAC
>JBGTXC010000146.1:0-7012 GCA_041937835.1 Alteromonadaceae bacterium
ATCACGTACTTGAACGGCACCACCTAGCTCTTCATTAAAGAGCACACTTTGTGCGTCTCCAGTCATACTGGTGATATCAAGCTCAAGCCCCGTGTGCCCGGCAAACGCCATTTCCACTAAGGTTGTGAATAAACCACCATCTGAACGGTCGTGGTAGGCCAGTAATTTACCTTCAGCAACAAGCTGCTGCATGGCTAGGTAAAAGCCTTTTAACGTTTCGGCGTCATCCACATCTGGCGCCTTTTGACCTATGGCATTGTACACTTGCGCTAAGCACGACGCGCCTAAGCGGTTTTTACCTAAGCCTAAATCAATCGCAAGGATACGGCTTGCGCCTAAATCGCTGCGTAGCTCCGGAGTGACTGTACTGCGTACATCTTGCACACGCGCAAACGCTGAAATGATCAAAGACATGGGCGCAATCACGGCTTTCTCTTCGCCACCTTCCTGCCATGTGGTTTTCATCGACATTGAGTCTTTACCCACAGGGATGGTCAAACCAAGTGCTGGGCATAATTCTTCACCCACCGCTTTAACCGCCTCATACAGGCCGGCATCTTCCCCTGGGTGACCGGCTGCCGACATCCAGTTTGCTGAAAGCTTAATGTGCTCAAGGCCGCCAATGTTAGCACCCGCAATGTTCGTCAGTGCTTCACCCACAGCCATACGCGCTGATGCACCATAATTTAGAAGTGCTGCAGGGGTGCGCTCCCCCATACTCATGGCTTCACCATGGTAAGTATCAAAAGCGGCGGCTGTTACGGCACAGTCTGCTACCGGAATTTGCCATGGGCCGACCATTTGGTCACGGGCTACAAGGCCAGTTACTGAACGGTCGCCTATAGTGATCAAGAACGTTTTTTCAGCAATGGTTGGTAAACGCAGAAGTCGCTCTGCCGCATCATTGATATCAAGGCTTTGTGCCGCAAAGGCATTACCTTTAGCTTGTGTGCTGGTCACATCACGGTGCATTTTGGGCGCTTTGCCAAGTAACACCTCAAGCGGTAAATCCACTGGGTTATTATCAAAGTGGCTATCGCTCACAGTCAGGTGACGCTCTTCAGTGGCCTCACCAATCACCGCATATTGAGCACGCTCTCGCTGACAAATGGCTTCAAAACGCGCCATGTCCTCAGGAGCCACCGCCAGTACATAACGCTCTTGAGATTCGTTACACCAAATTTCATGAGGCGCCATACCTGGCTCATCATTCGGGATGTTTCTAAGCTCAAAACGCCCACCACGACCACCGTCATCCACAAGCTCAGGGAAGGCATTCGATAAACCGCCAGCACCCACATCGTGAATAAAAGCAATCGGGTTAGCATCACCAAGTTGCCAACAGGCATCAATGACTTCTTGGCAGCGGCGCTCCATTTCTGGGTTTTCGCGCTGCACTGAGGCAAAGTCTAAATCTTCATTGGACTGACCTGACGTCATACTTGATGCTGCACCACCGCCAAGGCCGATATTCATAGCAGGGCCGCCTAAAGCGATTAACTTAGCACCTACTGGAATGTCACCTTTTTGCACATGCTCAGTACGAATGTTACCTAAACCACCGGCAATCATGATGGGTTTGTGGTAACCACGTACTTCTTCGCCGTTAAAGCTATCCACTTGCTCTTCATAGGTACGGAAATAACCCAGCAAGTTAGGGCGACCAAACTCATTATTAAATGCCGCGCCACCTAAAGGCCCTTCGGTCATAATATCAAGCGCACTCACAATACGGTTTGGCTTGCCGAAGTCTTTTTCCCATGGCTGCTCAAAATCAGGAATTCGCAAGTTAGACACACTAAAGCCCACTAAACCCGCTTTAGGTTTTGAACCGCGCCCAGTGGCACCTTCGTCACGAATTTCGCCGCCTGAGCCAGTTGATGCCCCCGAAAAAGGTGAAATTGCCGTTGGGTGGTTGTGGGTTTCTACCTTCATTAAAATTTCGATGTTTTCATGGTGGTAATGGTATTCACCATGGGCATCTGGGAAGAAACGCCCTGCCAGTGAGCCCGTCATTACTGCGGCGTTATCTTTATAGGCAGATAAGACGTTTTCTGGGTTTTTCTCAAAGGTGTTTTTGATCATCTTAAACAGCGATTTAGGCTGCGCTTCGCCATCAATAGTCCAATCGGCATTAAAGATTTTATGGCGGCAGTGCTCTGAGTTTGCTTGAGCAAACATAAAGAGCTCGATGTCATTTGGGTTACGCCCTAGCTTTTGGAAATTTTCTACTAGGTAATCGATTTCATCATCCGCAAGGGCAAAACCTTGCTCAACATTGGCTTTAGCCAGTGCATCACGGCCACCATTTAAAATATCCACGCTCGACATTGGGCGCGGTGTTGACTCTTGAAAAAGCACCTCGGCGTCTTCAAGCGCGCGGTGGGTGCTTTGCGTCATACGATCATGTAAAAGCGCTGCCACTTCATTCACTTGGCACACGCTTAAGTCACCTTCAATGTAATAAGCAATACCACGCTCAATGCGTTTAACCATAGTTAAACCACAATTGTGTGCGATGTCGGTTGCTTTTGATGCCCAAGGAGAAATAGTGCCGGGGCGAGGGGTGACTAAGATGAGTGTGCCTGAGGGAGTGTGAGAGGGGGAGCTAGGACCGTAAGTAAGAAGTTGTTCGAGGGTGTGATGCTGTTGGTCGGTGAGTGGGTCGCTTAAGTGCGTGAAGTGCATGTATTCGCCGTAGATGTCAGTGACAGGGAGGTTTTCATGCTGGCATCGCTGCTTAAGCTTTTGAACTTTGAAATCAGAAAGTGCGGGCGCACCACGTAAGATCAACATAGTTTTTTTATCCGGGGTTAGGATTGAACGATATTTTGAGGCGCCATTATAGTAAAAACCCCAATAAGATTACATCCACCGAACACTGATTTTTTGTAAATGCCGTTTGCGGGATTGGCACATTCTTGTACAAAATGTGATCTTTATACTGGGGTTTGATATAACTAGCTGTGATCTTCTTTTTATTCGGCCGTGGCATTTTTTTAATGATGAGTCAGTACCTTAGCGTGTTAAAACTCCCAATCTTATTGGCCATGATGCTGTTTTTAGCCAGCTGCCAAGAAGCCGAGCCGCTCACTCACTTACAACAAATAGAAAAGCGTAACACCCTAGTGGTGGGCACTTTGGTGGGCCCAAGTACGTATTATCAAGCCGCGGAACAAGAGCAAGGCTTTGAATATGAGTTAGCCCATGCCTTTGCTGATTTTTTAGGTGTTGAACTTAAAATTGTGCCGTTTTTTAGCTTAAGCGAGCTATTTTCACGGCTTGAGTCTGGTTCATTGGATGTGATCGCGTCTGGCTTATCTGTTACCCCAGAGCGTGCCAGTCGCTTTAAGTTTGGTCCTGAATACCGCAACATTTCGCAAAAGCTAGTGTTTAAGCAAGACAAAACCAAACGTCCGCGCTCTTTTGGCGATATTCAAGGGGATTTAATGGTGCTTGCGCAAAGTAGCCACTCCCAGTCTTTAGAGCGCGCTAAGGCGACCTACCCTGAATTAGTTTGGCAAGAAACCACAGACCTAGATGAATACGAATTACTGCAAGCCATCTTAGATGAGAAAATTACCTACACCATTGCTGACTCTCACACCCTTGCAAAGGTGCGCCGTTTTCACCCTGAGCTTAGCATCGGCTTTAGTGTGACCCGTAATGAGCCAGTGGCATGGTTTTTAGGGCAATCTCAAGATGACTCCCTGTATGCCTTGATGATTGAGTTTTTTGGCAAAATGCAGCGCGAACGTGACTTACTTGTACTAGAAGAAAAATACTTTGGTCATGTGCGTAAGTTTAACTACGTAAATACCTTAGCCTTTATTGAAGCTGTTCGAGACACCTTACCTAAATACCAAGGCTGGTTTGAACAATACGCCCGCACTTTAGATTGGCGTTTATTGGCGGCGCTATCTTATCAAGAGTCCATGTGGGACCCACGTGCTAAATCCCCCACTGGCGTGCGCGGGATTATGATGCTCACCCAACCTACGGCAAAAGCGGTTGGCGTCACGAATCGTTTAGAGCCTGAGCAAAACATTCGTGGTGGTGCCATTTACCTTGAAAAACTCATTAACCGCATGCCACAGCGCATCCCATCTCCTGATCGCATTTGGTTTGCTCTGGCTTCGTACAATGTGGGTTGGGGGCATGTGAATGACGCGCGGATTTTAACCCAACGTGATGGCGGCGACCCAGACAAGTGGGTGGATGTGAAACGTTACCTGCCGCTACTTATCAAAAAGCGGTATTACCGCACCACTAAATATGGCTATGCCCGCGGTGATGTGGCTGTGCATTATGTAGATAATATCCGCCGTTATTACGACACCTTAACTTGGCTGAGTGAAAACGGCGAATTACCGGACGGTGATGACGCCAAAGCTGCTTCTGAGGCGCCCCAAGATTAAAGGGCTTTTCTTTACTTTAATCTGATTGCGACCTTGTCATTTGGGTGACATAATCCAGCGCCATGATCAGGCGACATTTCCGTTTTCATGGTCTACATTTGAGGAGTTTTTTATGTTGAAACGACGCCGAGTGAGTCAATTGAAACACAAAGCTCGCCAAGCTAACTCTACTCGCCGTAGAGTTAAAATGAAGAACATCCATAAAAAGGTGATTTATCGCCGCCGCATGTACGCCATGCAGATAATGGATGAGATTAGCCCCCCTACTCAAGCGCAGAGCGAGCGCTAGCCGCTAACTTTTGCGCCTGTTTTTTTGCTTTATGTGCTTTGCGTCGGGCTTTAAAAAAGTCAGAAATTTGCGTAGAGCACGCGTCTTGTAATACGCCGCCGGTTACTTCACATTGATGATTTAAACGCCCATCTTGCACTAGGTTCATTACCGTGCCAGCTGCGCCGGTTTTTTCATCATAGGCGCCAAATACCACACGCTTTATGCGGCTATGCACCAAAGCGCCAGCACACATAGGGCAAGGCTCTAGCGTCACGTATAAAGTGCAATCAATTAGCCGATAGTTTTCAAGTACCTCACCTGCACTGCGAATGGCCAGCATTTCAGCATGCGCGCTTGGGTCGTGCTGGCAAATCGATAAGTTATAGCCCTCAGCCACTACTTCATCGTCTTTCACTATCACAGCACCGACTGGGATTTCACCTAAGTCCTTGGCTTTATCGGCAAGCGCTATCGCGTAGCGCATCCACTTTTCGTCTGACACTAATAAACCTCACTCTTAAATGCCTTTTAAAATTATACCTAAGATCAAGGATCTGCCCTAGGCTTACAAGAAAGCTTTAGGAAAATCCGCCTCTGCCATAGCCCTAGCAGGGCGATCTAAGCTATAATTCGCCGCTTTTTTTTGTTAAGTAATCACCAATACGGGTACATCATGAAGTTTCCGGGACGCCGTAGACATAAACATTACTTCCCAGTGGAAGACAAAGATCCACTTACAAATCAAATTAACCAAAGTAGCCGTTTAAAACACAGCTACATTGTTGGCATTGATCAAATCGTGGTGGATATTGAAGCCAAGGTAGACTTATCCTTTTTAGATGAGTTTTGCTTAAAGCGCGGTATGTCCCAAGTCATTGACGTGGAAACCACCAACGCCCTATACGAGCGCCTTCAACGTGACAATATGATCGACTATGAGTTTGCCGGTGGCACCATAGGTAATACGCTGCACAACTACTCTGTGCTTGCTGACGATCGCTCTGTGCTACTTGGTGTGATGAGTGAGAACATAAAAATCGGTAGTTATGCCTATCGTTATTTATGTAATACCTCGAGCCGTGTTGACCTCAACTACCTACAGCCTGTGGATGGCCCAATTGGACGCTGTTTTACCCTGATTGATGAGTCTGGCGAGCGTACCTTTGCCATTAGCGCAGGTCTGATGAATTACCTAAAACCAGAAGCCATTGATGAGCAGCTTATTGCAAACTCATCAGCCTTGGTGATCAGTGCCTACCTAATGCGCACCCAAGGTGCTGAAACCATGACGGAAGCGACCATCAAAGCCGTTGAGTATGCCAATAAAGCAGGCGTACCTGTGGTGCTAACGCTTGGCACTAAGTTTTTGATTGAGCAAGACCCAGAGTGGTGGGGTGAATTCGTTAAAAAGCACGTTGATATCCTTGCCATGAACGAAGAAGAAGGCTTTGCCATTACCGGTGAAGAAGATCCATTACTGGCTGCGGATAAAGCGCTGGATTGGGTAGATTTAGTGATCTGTACGGCAGGCCCGCAAGGTTTATTCATGGCTGGGTTTGTGGACGACGAATTTAAGCGCCCAACCGAGTACCCACTTCTACCAGGTTCAATTCCTGACTTTAACCAGTGGGAATTTTCTCGCCCTATGCGTTATGAAGACTGTAAAACGCCTATCCGCGTTTATACCCACACGGCACCGTACATGGGCGGCCCTGATGCCATTAAGAACACCAATGGTGCAGGTGACAGCGCGCTGGCTGCGATTTTGCATGACTTATGTGCGAATGAATACCACAAACTGAATGTGCCGCAATCTGCGAAGCATAAACAAAACGCGTTAAGTTATTCGTCACTGGCACAAATCAGTAAATACGCTAACCGCGCGTCTTTTGAAGTGCTAGTACAGCATTCACCACGTTTAACCCGTGGCTTACCAGAGCGTGAAGACAGCTTAGAGCAAGCATACTGGGAACAGTAAGCATTTAAGTTCACAGAGATTTAATTAAGCCGCATTCAGCGGCTTTTTTATTGCCTGTAACCCATCCTAAATAACAAACCTACTTTCTGAGTCAAACACTGTTTTGGCTTAGCTCGTCTTTCCCCTCACAGGCTCTCCCGGAGAGAATCCATGGCTAAAAGCCAGATACTTTAACCTTCTATAGCCCAAGCGGTTAAATCGCTGACAGAGTACTTACAGGCACCTTAACTTGTACCTTAATTGTGCTACCCACAATGATGGGGTTTTGGTCGTATAAAAGTACGAAAGAAATAAAATCTTGAAGAAGTTTGACCAATTGGCAGAAACACGTGCAACGTTTCCAAT
>JBGTXC010000147.1:0-7012 GCA_041937835.1 Alteromonadaceae bacterium
ACTTAAAAACACAATGGGCACCCAAGCATCTTGGTTATTGAGCTGAATCGTCCGCATACGCTCTGCAACGGCTAAGCCATCAAGCTTAGGCATCATTAAATCCAATAGAATGAGATCAAAGGCCAATGGCGCAATTTTCACTAACTCAATAGCAGCAAGCGGACAACTTTCACCTGTGACATTACACCCAAGCTGCTTTAAAAAGCTCATGGTTAAAAGGCGGTCACTCGCAGTGTCATCAACGACTAATACTTTCATACTCACTCAAATGCGGCTGTTATGAAATAAGAATAGGCAAGGGCAGCGTGTTTTCAAATGGCGCAAAATCGTGAACCAGAATTTAGGGCGGAATAGGTGTTTTTGAGTTAAAAACAACTGGTTTAAAGTCTTACCAGTTTGAGCTGGTACTAAATTATGAATTTTATAATTTAGCTTCTAGGTGATTTTTTATACTCTTTCCAGGCGTGCCGCCATGCACATCTCTTTACATTTATTTACTTACTATATCTCGTTTACAAACTTTTAAAAACTGACCTTGTGGTTTTTGAAAATCACGGTGATTCTGAATGTGACTTTTTTAGTCAATAAACAACTTTTTAAAAGGAAGATGATCATGAAAAAGACTCAATCAAATGTATTCGCACTTAAAGCGGCACAGAAGAAAGACGTTAAATCAATCAAGAAATGGTCAGTAGAAAACAAAGCAACAACAGCTGGATGTTCAGGCCCTTGGGCACGTGCAGATGATTACTGGCGTGGTCGTGATGCGGGCATGTGGTGCTAAGCTAAGTGCTACAATGCGGCATGGCTTAAGTCATGCCGCTATTAACTAAAGTAAAAGGAGGTAACTTTGGTAAAAAACAAAGTGTTAATAGTGAGTAGTAAATTTGATACTCACATAAATAAAGTAAAAGAGTATATTGAAGCGAAAGGTTATCGTTGTTTTTTACTATTTCTTGATGAATTTCCCATTAACTATAATCTCACCTTTAGTGTCAGTTCGGGTGTGGCAACAGCAACTATTACTTATAAAAGCTCAGGTGAAACCCTGACCCTTGATGAAGTTGGCGCAATTTGGCTTAGAAAACCCGGGCAATATGAATATCAAGACGCAGACCTCCCAGAAGACGTAAAACAGTTTGCAGATCAAGAATCCGAACACGCCTTATTCAGTGTTTTGTATTCACTCGACTGTTACTGGATAAGCCACCCAATGCACTTACGCGCCGCACAATGGAAAGGCGAGCAGCTTAAACGTGCCGCAAATCTCGGTTTTATCGTGTCAGACACGGTGATTTCAAATGATGCCAAGGCAGTGAAAACCTTCTCACAGCATCAAGCTAAATTAGTCTACAAGACTATGTCCGATCCCGTGATTGGCAATGACGCAGACACTGAAGTGCCTGTGCCTACCACCTTAGTAACCCAAGACATGCTTGAGGAAGAAGCGCCACTTAATTTAATGCCTAATCAATTTCAAGCGTATGTCGAAAAGGCCTATGAACTCAGGGTGACTGTCGTGGATGGAGAAGTCTACGCCGCCAAAATTGACTCACAACTACATGAAGAAAGCCAAGTGGATAGCCGCTGTTTAGAAGTTGATGTGCCTTATTCGCACTACACACTCCCAAAGGCGGTTGCTCAAAAGTGCATTCAGTTAGTTGAAAGCTACCGGCTTAGCTATTCAGCCATAGATTTAATTGTAACGCCAAAAGGCGAATACGTTTTTCTAGAAAATAACCCAAATGGTCAGTTTGCTTACGTTGAGGATAAAGTTCCTAGCTTATTGCTGAGCCAAGCTGTTGCCAGCGCTTTAGTGAAAAGGTGTAGCGTATGAGTTTTTCAAGCACGTTTTATCAAAAGCACCTAGGCGCCGTACAAGAAGCCACCTCATCCAATGTGGTGTTTTTAGCTGCAAGCCAACTGGATCATGATATTAACTTGGCCTTCTACGAATGGTTGCAGCAGCAAGGTCCCATGACACAACTAACCTTGGTGGTTTACACCAAAGGGGGCGAAACCAATGCGGTAAGACGGCTTGCCTTATTACTCAAAGAATACAGCCAACACGTGCAGATTATTGCACCTTATTTTTGCCAGTCTGCTGGTACTATACTGGCTTTAAGCGCAGATCAGATTGTGTACGGCCCACTTTCTAGCTTTTCTGCCATTGACCCTCATCTACATGGCCAGAGTGATGGCGACAGCACCGCCATATCGAGTATGGATATACATTCATTCAGTGCCATGTGCGAAGCGTGGTTTAACATACCCGCTGAGCAAAGTGATTCAGTATTACCATGCATGACTGAGGCGATATTCCCGCCTTCATTAACGGCATTTTATCGGCGCACACTGGAAACCCAGCAAACCGCTGAGGCACTATTAGCGCTCAATTATAAAGATGAATCTACGTGTAAACGCATTGCCAAGCACCTTGTGGAAGGCTACCACAGCCATGATTATTGCATTACCGGCCGAGAGCTTGCTGATTTAGGGCTTCATGCTGAGCAAAACAATGCGCTGGTCGCTAAGGCTTGGCCGCTGGTCAAAGAAACCTTACATTTTTTAGGCGCAGGGCATCGCGAAGCTCCTGAGTCACCGTGGTGTGATGCCATAATTGCAACCTCGCAAGGTGTGATCACACGCATGCAAAATCCTATGGGTATGGCACCCAAGTGGGAGCCACTCCAGTGGGAGCCACTCCAGTGGGAGCCACTCCAATGAATGCGTTACTCTGCTTATGGTTAATAACACTGATTTTGTTAGTGGCCGGTGTCAGTAAAATCAAACACCTTGAAGAATTTAAAGCCAACCTTGAACTGAGCTTTTATGTACCTAGCTCCGTGAGCTTATATGCGGCGCTTGCTGTGATAGGGCTAGAGCTTGCTTTGGCAATCAGTCTTCATATCCCAAAGTTATTTTTATGGGCAAGTACAATTAATTTGGTGCTGTTCTTAGGATTTTTGTGCATTTCACTTTATGGCGTATTGGGTAATACATCCATCACATGTAATTGCTATGGTAAAAGCCGGGATATCGGGGCAATAGATGTGCTCAGTCACAGCGTATTACTCTTTGCCAGCATGTACATTGTGGCGCAACCGCCAAGTCATCATGAACCTTTGGTACACGCCATGGCGATTATTCTTGGCGCAGCGATGGCACTTTGCGTGATAAACCTCCCAGCAATAACTCGCTTATCCTTTGGGAGGCAAGCATGACACTCACTATACTCACGCACAGTGTGTTTATCTTGGCGCTGATTACGCTTCTAAGTCTCGCACTTAATATTAAAGTGATAAGGCTACTGACTGCCCGCCAAGAAGAGACCTCCCCAGTACTCTACCCGGAATTAGAACTGCCCAAGGTACAAGTACTAAGTGATAGCTCAGAACCATTAGTGAGTCATGGCCGCGCAACGGCTTTAGTCTTTCTAGCCACCAATTGCCCTAAGTGTAAAAGCAAGCTTGGGCATTTATCGCAACTCATTCCTAAAGCCCAGCTCCACGGCGTGGATGTGCGTATAGTGCTGCATCAGCACATGCCAAGCCCTGAGCGTTTTTTTGAAAAGACCGACCTATTGGCACAAGTTGCTTGGTTAACTAAGGACGATTACCTCTTACTTAATGCCAAGGAGGTTTCGCCAGGCTATTTGTTTGTAAATGAACAAGGCTTCATTGATGCGCAAGGCATGTTAGGAGATGAAAATTGGCTCTTCTTTGCCAGCCAAGTTAATGAGGAGCCCCAGCTTGCATAACCCTCATAAACAGCGTTTAGCTTTACTCCTGCCTTTTTGGCGCCATGCCTTATTGGCGGTATGTGTGATGCTACTTGGCAGCCTGATCCAGCTTAGCTTCCCTAAAATAGTCAGCATGTATTTAGACGGACAGGCACCTTTGCAACTTTTTAGCCTTTTAAATGGGGCTGTGCTACTTGGTGCCTTGGTATTTTCGGCGGTTGCAGCATGGCGCTTTTATTTATTTCAGCAGTTAGGGTACCGGGTCATTAATCGTTTTAAAGCGCAGCTTCATCAACAGTTACTCATAAAGGATGCAAGCTATTTTGACAGTATCAACGTCGCTGAGCAGTCAGGTCGCATTGCCATGGATACAGAGGAGCTAAGAGAGCTCCTAACAACGGATATGGCTAACTTTGTGCGCGCAACCGTAATCACCATAGGGGCGGGAACTTTAATGTTTATGACCTCTTGGCAGTTGTCACTGATCATGCTCGTTATAGCGCCAACCTTTTATTTTGGTTCGCGGTATCTCATAAGCCGCATTGAACGCGTATCGCAAGCCATGCAGCAAGAACTCGCGACATCAAACCAAGTAGCGTTTGATAACTTAAATTGCCATACCTTAGTTAAGCTTTACCATTTTAAACCAACGGCATTACGGCGCTATCAAACAAGCTTAATGCGTTACTTTAGCTGTGCCTCAAAGCTCAATCGCACTACTGCGTACTTTCAAGGTTTTTTTGGCCTAGTGACCTACCTCTGCATGGGTGTCATATTGATTTACGGCGCATTTTTAGTAAATAACCAAAGCCTTACGTTAGGCACACTCAGTGCGTTTGTGCTCTATCTTGGGATGGCATATACCAACCTCAACTTTGTGGCGGGGTTTTGGGCATTGTGGCACCGCGGCATTGGCGCAACGAATCATCTCTTTGACACTTTGGCATCTAAAACGCCAGCTCAAAAAGCTGAACAAGCCCAAGAGCAAGATGCATCTTGGGCTTTCCAAAATATCACTATGGATAACGTCAGCTTTCACTACCCACAAAGGCCAGAGGCTAACATCATTAACCACTTAAGCCTTAATCTCTCCACTGGCGAGAAATTAGCGTTAATGGCGCCATCTGGCTTTGGCAAATCCACCTTAGTTAAATTGATGATGGGCTTATATCAGCCAACACATGGTGAAATGACCCTTAATGGTCAAGCATATAACCAATCTGATGTAGCAAAACTGAGAGCGCATACGGCATATGTAGAGCAATCCCCATCGTTTTTCAGTGGTAGCATTTTAGAAAACCTATTGCCCCATATTTATACGCCCACAGAAAAAGACAAAGATGCCGCTATTCAAGCCTGTAAAATGGCACAGGCTCATGAGTTTATAACGGCATTGCCAGAGGGCTATAACACGCACATTGGTGACCGTGGCGCACAGCTTTCAGGTGGTCAAAAGCAGCGAATTGCATTGGCACGTGCACTTGTTAAAGACCCAGAGCTGCTTATTTTGGATGAATTCAGCAGTGCCATAGATCACGCCACAACAGAGCTGCTCACTGAAATGTTATGCACTTATTGTAAATGCAAAACACTGATCATAATCACCCATCAAATGCCATCAGCTGATCTTGTAGACAGGGTGGTTGATTTAACCGCGCTCTCGCAAAAAAAAGATAAAGAGCACCCTATACAAAGCACAGCTTAGATAGAAATGGTAGGTAGGCAGCGATGTGATGAACATGGCTGCCTAGTTGGTATTTAACTAAAGCGCCTTACGAGGATTAACTCGGTACCACTCTAGGCGGCTCACCGCCTTTTGATTAAACGCAGCCATACGTTTTACTTCATCACTTTGCACATAGCGGGCTAAATCTGCCTCTGAGTCCCACTGGGTTAACAAAATGGCTGTAGGGCCTTGCTCAGTAGTTAAAGATACAAACCTTGGCGTTGCCATACTGTGAATATGCTTGCCGCCAAATTGGTTAAGTGTTGGCAGCATTTTGCTCATACATTGGGTGCTTTGAGCCGTGCCGCAGGCGCTATTTGTCCAAGCTAGCATCAAGGTGTAAGTTTTGTTTTCATCAAAGGAAAGCTGCGTTTTTTGGGCAGCAGGGGCTTTGTAATAATTAATTTTTTCCCAGATGATAGGTCTAAGTACTTTATATTCATTAAACGCTTTGGACGCATCAAAGGCGAGATCCGCTTGCGTATTCGGCCAAGTGCTAACCAAAAAATCCCCTGGGTTATGATTGCCAATTATGGTATCGACTAATTCCAAGGTGCCATGAAATTGATAGCCTGCCTTACCTGCCAACGGCAATGCATTTTTGGCAAACATACGCCAATTTTCCTGAGCTACTTTGGTGGTTTTAAGCTCAGGGTTAATAAGGCTTAACAGTGCGCCCTTATCTAATGGCACATCCCACGTATTACTTGGGCTCACTTCTTTGGCATCAGCCACAGAACTGGTTGCTAATAATATCGCACTGGTAAAAAGTGCGATGAGAGAGGGTAATCGCTTAAGTTGTAACTGTGCCATGCTGTGCTCCTTGTGGTGTTTAAACGCATTCGGCAATCAGGATGTTTAAAAACTACACAGCTAGGTATAAATTGGGTACATATTCAGCGCAATGCTAAAACGATGAAGTCCCTGAATTAACGGTTAAATGGCACGGCAACTTTGAGCCACTGCTCATTAAACTCTGTTGCACAGGCAATTTAGCTTGGGATGCACAGCATCATAATGGCAAAGGGTGCCGCAGTTGCCAGCGTCCACACGACTGAGCGTAATGTGCCCACATTCGCCAAGTAACAAAGATGGTAAGCAAGGCGCAGGCACACATGCGCGGCCGCAAGTGCGCAAATTATTTGCCCAGTGTGTTCTGTGGCAATGGCAAGCAACACAGCAGGCGCAAAAATCATTAAGGATTCAAAGGCGTTTTGATGCGCGGCTAATGCTCTGGAACCAAAGCCAGTTAACCGCGCTTGTTGGCTACGCGGGTGCTGGTTGTCGTAACCACCGTCTTTATTCATCGCTATGGCCACAGGTACTTTTGCTAAAAACGGCAAAAATGCGGCAGCAATTAAGCAGCTAATTAATATCGTCACAGTGTGCTCCTAAAAATGCGTTACTGTTTGTATTACTTACTCTTTTACCAAGGTGTTGGTTTTTATCCAGCTCTTTGGAAAAATATTATTCTATTTTAGAGTAAAATCAGAATATGGAATGCTAGTTGAACTTGTTGTAGGAGTTCAAGGAAATTTAGTGCC
>JBGTXC010000148.1:0-7002 GCA_041937835.1 Alteromonadaceae bacterium
CGTGTTGCCATGCACCACCAGCTTGAGCGTTATATTGATGTGGCACGCCAACAACAGAGCCACGTAACTTTATTGTTCTTAGATTTGGATGGCTTTAAAACCATCAATGACTTACACGGGCATGCTTCTGGCGATGTGGTACTGGCCGAAATCGCTAACCGTTTAAAGCAATGTACCCGCACGGCCGACCTTGTTGCCCGCATAGGTGGTGATGAATTTGTGATTATCATTCCTGGTAATGTCGAGCGTGAGCGCATCAATGGCATCGCTAATAACATTCATACTGTGGTGAATCACCCAATTAACGTCACTAAAGACGACCAAACCGTGGTGGTGCATGTGAGCGCCAGTATCGGCATCACCTTTTTTCCTAACCCTAAGATTTTATTGGAAGACAAATCCACCCAACAAATCCGTGATGAGCTTTTAAAAGAAGCAGACATGGCGATGTACAGCGCCAAGGACGCAGGTAAAAACCAAACTCATAATTTTGATATTCAACATTCAGAGCGCTTAACCAAAGAGTACAACATTCAACAGGCCATTCCGGCCGCCATCAAAATGCATGAGATTAAATTTGCCTACCAACCTGTGGTCGACATGCAAACTAAACGGGTTGTAAGCCTTGAGGCATTAGTGCGCTGGCAAAATCCTGCCCTTGGCACGATTGACCCCACAGAGCTCATTCATGTGGCTGAAAGCAGTGGCAAAATCATTGCTTTTCAAAACTACATGCTGGGTGAGGTATTGGCGGAGTTTCAAAAAATCTCATCGCGCTTCTCTTTTAAAAATCAAGGAATTAGGTTAAACATTAACCTTAGTCCTGCACAAATTTTAGATGCAGCAAGTATCGATTTTTTGATTAATAACATCAAAAAAGCGGGCGTATCACCCAGCAAAGTGACTTTAGAGGTGGTAGAAAGTGCGATATTAGTGGATGAACAATCTGTCCATGCGCATTTTGAACGCCTTAAAAAAACCGGGTTTAAGCTCGCAATGGATGACTTTGGCACTGGCTACTCTTCCCTTGCTTACTTAACCCGTTTTGACTTTGATATTGTCAAAATCGATAAAGCGTTTATCAACACGGACTTAACTGAAAAACAAGTGTCGTTTGTTGAAGGTGTCGTTAATTTATGTCACAGCTTACGCATGAAAGTGGTGGCAGAAGGCGTTGAAACCCAAGCACAGTTTGACTCACTCAAACATATACAATGCGATTATTGCCAAGGATATTTGTTCTCCCCGGCATTGCATGAAGCAGATATAAGCCAATGGATTAAACATTATGAGTTTGGATACGGACAAGAAAGCGAGTGACATAGTAAAAAGAATTAAAATTAAAGAGCCAAGCTATGTGGTCGGGGTCGGCGCGTCCGCGGGTGGTTTAAATGCCATCAAGCAACTCTTGCGTCATTTTCCGACCGACTTAGATGTTGCCATCATCATAGTGCAGCATTTATCGCCTGATTATAAAACCTTGATGGACGAGCTATTAATGGACCACACGGACATGCCAGTGAAGCTCGCCACTGACTGTGAATATATTGAAGCAAATACCGTGTATGTGCTACCTGAGCGCAAACACCTGCTGATTGGCTCTAATAAAATCATGCTTTCTGACATTGATGAGTCCAAACGTCACCACACCATAGATCAGTTTTTTAAATCCCTAGCTGAAGAGCGCCAAAACGAAGCCATTGGCATAGTGCTCTCAGGGACAGGTAATGACGGCACCCGCGGGATCATCGAGCTTGACGCCGTGGGCGCGCTCACTATAGCGCAAAACCCGGATGAGGCTGAATATGCCAGCATGCCGCAAAATGCGATTAATACTCAGGTTGTATCACGGATTTTAAATGTTGGGGAAATGGGCGAAGAGATTGCTTCTTACATTAAAACTGTCAAAGAGTACCGAGATAACAGTCCTATCAAGTCTTCTGATCAGCAATTTGATTTTCGAGACATCATCAAATTTGTGAACGACCAATGCCAATTTGATTTAGCCAATTACAAAGTCAGTACCATACAAAGACGAATTCAACACCGCATGGGCATTTTAGGCATTTCAGATTTTGATGCCTATGTGGCTCTTTGCAGTCGCCGCTCTGAGGAAGTAGAAGCCCTTGCACGGGACATTATGATTGGCATCACCTCGTTTTTTCGTGATGAGCAAGTGTGGGAAGCCCTTTATGAAGACGTAATTTGTCCACTGGTCGAAAAGGCTGAGCCCGATTATTTGATTCGGATTTGGGTGCCTGGCTGCTCTACGGGTGAAGAAGCCTACACCATGTCAATTTTGGTTCATGAAGCCCTAGAAAAGTTTGAAAAAGACAACGAAGTTCGCATTTTCGCCTCAGATGTCGATAGGCGCGCTATTCGTAAAGCCGGCTTTGGTAAATACAGTAATAACATCACCAGTGACGTGCCCGAAGCTTATTTAAATAAGTACTTTAGGCTCTCTCAAGGTGGTTATTTAGTCTCAGAAAAAATCCGCAAAAGTGTGGTGTTTGCCCTCCATGATTTAATCAATGACCCGCCCTTTTCTAATATGGACATCATCAGTTGCCGTAATGTCTTGATCTATTTCCAAGCGGAGGCCCAGCGTGAAATATTATCACTGATGCATTTTGCACTGAGATCATCTGGGCATTTACTCCTTGGTGAAGCAGAAACCACCAGCCCATTGAAGGATTACTTTTTTAGGGTTTCGAACGAAGGGCACATTTACAAACGCACTAAAAACTCCAAAGTGTCTTTAAGTAAAGTGCAGCAAAACCGTAAGCCCATTACCCTTGCCACCACCAAATCGCGCGCTGACTTTAAACGGGTACTCCCACCAGAGAATATGGTGGAATACACAGTGCCCAAATTTAAAGAGCTGCTGTTTAAGTGCTTTGTGCCTGCCACCCTAGTACTCGATAACCTAGACCAAGTGGTTTATTCCTTTGGTAATACCGAGCAATTTACCCGCAAGCTCACCCCTGGGCTTCATAATTTGCATTATTCAAGCTGTGTGATTGAGCCACTCGTTAATATTATCGGCTCGGCGCTTAACCAGATGGATGAAAATAAAAAACGCATCATTTTAGATGAAATTGTTATCGACTCAGAGCCTGAAAACCTCTACGCCTTAGATGCGCAGCTTTATACTAATAAAAAACACCGGATTGAAAACTTTAAACTCATTGCCATTTACCCAATGAGTGTGGCAAGCAGTGATGACGACGGTGAACTCAGCCAGCGTGCCAGCACCTTTTCCAAAGAGCAAGTCAATATGCGCATGCAGCAGCTTGATGATGCCCTAAGTGATGCCCGTTTAATGCTCGGTGAAAAACAGCAAAACTTAGATGAACTCAGTGAAGAGTTGCAAGTCACCAATGAAGAGCTGATGGCCGCGAATGAAGAGCTGCAATCCACCAATGAAGAGCTGCAATCAGTTAACGAAGAATTATTCACGGTTAACTCTGAACACCAAGAAAAAATTGAACAGCTCGAAACCGCAAATCACGATTTAGACATACTGTTAAACGCCACAGAAGTGGGGATCATCTATTTAGACAAGCATTTACTGATTAAGCGTTTTACCGCCAAAGTAAAAGACTACGTCAATATTTTGCCCCTTGATATTAACCGCCCAGTGACCGACTTAACCCAACGTTTTACTAACATTAAGCTTGAAGATGTGATCACCAAAGCACTGAGTGAAAACGCCAAACAAGAGGTGATGATCGATGAGCTTGATAATACATCCTCAAAGAGTCGTTTAATTGTGTCGCCCTGCACTATGTCTAATAGTCGTATTGAAGGCGTGGTGATCGTGTTTCAAGATTTAGGTTAAGACTAGGTTAGCTATGAGCGCATTTTTTGATAGCAGTTACATGCCCCACGGTCATTGTTACCTGTGGGAGCCATCGATTTTATGGACTAATGTCATCTCCGACATAGTGATTGCGGCGTCGTATTTCTCAATTCCTTTGGTGATCCTCATCTTTATGATGAAACGAAAGGACATAGAAAACCGCATTGTGCCAGTGATGTTCAGTTTGTTTATCTTCTCCTGTGGTGTGACCCACATTTTTGGGGTGATCACCATTTGGCATGGGGTGTACGGCTGGCATGGCATCATGAAGTTGATTACTGCCGTGGTCTCTATGGTCACGGCTATGTACATCTTCTATTTGCTACCCACCATCTTAAAAGCGCCCTCACCGAAGCAAGTTGAAAACTTAAATTTAGAGCTTGAGTCTGAAAAATCCCGCTCTGAGGCACTTGAGTCTGAGCTACTAGATTATTCACTGTTTAAATTTGTCGTAAATGGCATTGTTGAGCCCGTGATATTACTGGATGCCCAAAATCGTTTGGTACTTGCCAACCAAGCTTTTAAGGATGCCTACCAACTAACTGACGACCAAGTGCTTAAATTTAATCTCCACGCCCTCTTTGTTGATGGCGGTGAGCAACTTTTTGCTCAGATCACCAATTTAAAACATGAGCAAGCGCGCAGCGCAAAGTGCATGCTCAATTGTTTGACCAACACAGGTGATGAATTCCCAGCGGCCATTTACCTTTCTCAAGAAGAACATCATGGTCAAGCGATGACGGTTTTGAACATCAAGGATTTAACCGATGTGTACCATGCAGAAAAGCAACTGTCGCAATCACATGAGCGTTTTGAGCGCATTTTAAGCGCCACCCAAGACGGCATTTGGGAATGGGATTTATCCAAAGACTCAGCTTGGTATTCAGACACCATGCGGGTATTGATTGGTGCTAAACCCTTTGAAAACGCATTGGGAGTGAGCCTTTGGGAAAGCCATATACATGGTGATTTCACTGAAGAGTTCCGCATGGTGTTTGATCAAAGCATTGCCGACCAAAAACCTTTCTCCCTTGAATATATGGGACTAAACAAAGAAGGTGAATACCAGTGGTTCTTACTGCGTGGCCGCGTTACCGTAAACGTCAACGACACTAAAGTGATTTCTGGGTCTTTATCACTCATTGATGACAGAAAACGCATTGAAGCCAGTCTTTATAATAAAAACCAATTTTTAGAAACCGTGTTTGATGGCGCAAGCCATGGCCTATTTGTGGTGGATGTGGATGAAGACGGCACAGATAATTTAGTGGCGCTTAACCAATCAGCCGAAAAAGCGTTTAAGCTCACCTTTAATCAAGTGCGCGGTAAGCGCTTGAGTGAGTTAACCCTTGATAAAGAAGGCTTACTTGCCAGTAAGCTTGCTGATTGTATTAGCCAAAAAGCCACTACTCAGGGGGTATGCCAGTTCGGGGATGACATGCAATCGAGTTGGTTACAGTTTGCTTTTCACCCTATCATGGATTTTTCTGGCAACATCAGCCATGTAATTGGTGCTGTTAGTGACATCACCAGCCTCATACTTGCTGAGCAAAAGCTTGAGCAAAACGAGTACTTTTTAACCAATGTAATCAATAACGCCATTTGTGCCCTGTTCACGTATGACGTTAAAAACCAGTCAATGCAACAAATTAACCGCCGTTATAGTGCCATTACGGGTTATGATTTGTCGCAACTAGAAAATTACGACCACCTCAATTTTGTTCACCCGAAAGACAAAGCCAAAGTGGATGAGCACTATGCTCGCTTAATCGAAGAAAACGAAACCAGCCTGGCAGAAATTGACTACCGCATTTTACACGCTGATGGTCATTGGATTTGGTGTTCAAGTGCCGATTGTGTGATTCAACGAGATGAAAGTGGCAATGCTACCCACATACTCTGTACCTTCATTGATATTACCGATTTAAAAACCTCTTTAACTAAGCTTTCTGAGTCAAATCAGATGCTTGAGCATTTTGCCATTATGGCATCCCATGACTTGCAAGAGCCACTTCGTAAAATCACCGCGTTCAGTAAATCCTTATTGGCACGCCTTGAAAAAGACTTAGATGAACAAAGCACCTTTGAAATGACACGGGTTGCGGCCAGTGCTGAGCGCATGCGCACTATGATAAAAGACGTGCTTGCCCTTGCCCGGATGAAAGACATCAAGCCCAATTTGGTGTCTATTAAGGTGAGCACCCTCGTTGAGCATGCCTGTGATGCCTTAGAAAGATTAATCACCAGTAAAAAGGCGTCTGTCACGTGTACAACAGAAGCACGTTGTGAAGTCGATGAAAGCTTGTTTATTCAGCTCTTTCAAAACCTCATTCATAACGCCATTAAATTTGCCAAAGAAGGCGAAACGCCTGAGATTACCATCAGCGCCGAGCATAGCCATGGTTATTTAGCCATTCACATCAAAGATAACGGCATTGGTTTTGATGCCACCCAAGCTGATGCCATTTTTGAGCCCTTTAAACGCTTAGTTGCAAAAGAAGAATACTCAGGCAAAGGCATCGGCCTTGCGATGTGTCGCCAAATTGCAAACATTCACCATGCAAAAATCACAGCGACAAGTAAACTTAATGAAGGCAGTACCTTCACCATTTTATTGCCCAAGGTGACGCAATGAGTATTGAGTTAGTCTTATTAGACGATGACAGCGACGACATCTACTTTTTCAAAAAAGCAGTCGAAGGTTTATCTATGTCTGTCAAAGCGAAATACTTTACTCATGCTGATGAGCTTTTTACCCACGTAGATGAAAACCAAGATACCATCTCTATTTTGTTTATTGATTTGAATTTAATTGGCACCAATGGGTTTAATGTGATTCGCTCGATAAGAGAGCGCCCGCAATCATGGCGACATAGGTTGTATGCCTATACCACCTCTAGCCTAGAGAGTGACGTTGAACAAGCCTATTCGCTTGGGGTGTGTGGCTACTTTGTTAAACCCAGCACCATCATTGAAATCACTAAACTATTAGAGCAAGTGGTTACCTTGTACACCGAACATGCCCGTATTCCAAAACCAAGGAGTGGCTTTTGAAAAAAATCGCAGTAGCTTTACTAGAAGATGACAAAGAAGACGCCTATCTAGCCACCAATATGCTGGAGCAATATGGTGATTTTGGC
>JBGTXC010000149.1:0-6987 GCA_041937835.1 Alteromonadaceae bacterium
CCGCACTAGCAATGAAAAACGCCTTAAATGATGCTGGTATTCAAGCAAGTGAGGTGGGTTACATCAATGCGCACGGTACTTCTACTCATGCAGGCGATAAAGCTGAAACCCAAGCGGTTAAAAGCATTTTTGGTGATGATGCCAACAAGGTGATGATCAGCTCGTCTAAATCTATGATAGGTCACTTACTTGGCGCAGCAGGCTCGGTTGAGTCCATCATCACGATTTTGTCTTTGGTAAACCAAACTGTGACACCAACAATTAATCTAGATAACCCAGATGAAGGGTGTGACCTTGACTACGTGCCGCATCAAGCACGTGAAGCCAAACTTGATTATGCGCTGTGTAATTCATTTGGTTTTGGTGGTACCAACGGCTCCTTGTTATTTAAAAAAGTTTAAATTAACATGGGATTAGCGTTAAAAAGCTTGGCATTGCCAGGCTTTTTTTATGAGGAAATACATGCAAACTTGGGTTAATGGCAGCGAAATTGCCCACATCAGCGTGAAAGACCGCGCCCTGCAGTATGGTGATGGCTTTTTCACTACCGCTTTATGCACCATCAACCCTGAAGGGAAAATGACCCTAGAGCAGGGTTACTTCCACTATGAACGCCTTTATTTTGCAGCAAAACGGCTCGCGTTTAATGAAGGTGACGTGACCTTATTAATTAATGACTGCCATACACAGTTAAAAACACACGCGCCAGGTGATTACCTCATTAAGTTAACCTTAACGCGAGGCGAGGGCGCGCGTGGTTATGCCCCAAGTAAAACGAATGCAAACCGCATTGTGCAAATCACCTCACACAGTAAAAAAGCAGCCACTTATGATGCCTTAGTGCTCAAAACAGCACCTCAAAGAATAGGGATAAGCCCAATTCACGGTGGCATTAAAACGCTTAATAGACTTGAGCAAGTAATGCTTGCTGATGCCTTAAGTTCTGAACCTGACATTGATGATTATTTAGTGCTAAATCACGAAGGGAACGTGATTGAAACCACCAAAGCCAACCTCATTTTCTTAAAAAATGGCCAGCTCTATACACCTTCAACATGCTTAAGTGGTGTAACAGGCACGTTTTTAAAAGCACTTCAGGTAACATTGCCAATTAAGACCTGTGAGATTAAGCCAAGCTGGTTAGATGACATTGATGCGGCTTGGTGTTGTAATAGTGTTATGGGGCTTCGCCCAATTAAACACATCAACCACCTTAAGCTAAGAGTGACTGACATTTATGCGTCAAAACGGATTTAGACTCATTGTAATACTGTTGTTAGCCGGTATTGTTAGTGCAGCCGGCACAGCGTTTTGGTTACACACTGCCTACCACACACCACTGACTCATCAAGGTGGCTATTTAAAGGTGACCAAAGGTGAAAGTTTTCATCAAGTATGTCAGCGCCTTGTTAAGCAAAACATGCTTTCTGATTGCTTACCACATAAGCTAATTGCAAAATTTGACAAAAAATACAGTGCCCTGCAGGCAGGTGTCTACACCCTTAAAAACACGCCATTAGCGGAGCATGTGGCGCGTATTAATGGCGGGCAGCAAGCCACATTGGATTTTACCGTGATCGCCGGTTGGCACTATTGGCAATTGCTTGAGGCGCTTAAAAGCGCGCCGTTTCTTGAATTTGATGACAAAGCACTTAAAGCGTTTTGTACTAACAAAACCTTAAGCCAGTGCTTAGAAGGCCAACTTTTAGCTGAAACATACCAATATCATCCGCATGATGATGCCATGCGTTTGATTACACGGGCGATTAAAGCAAAAGACGTGCAGCTTGCAAAAGCATGGCAAGCACGGGATCCAGCCTTACCATACCAAAGTAAATTTGACGCTTTGATCATGGCATCCATCATTGAAAAAGAAACAGGCCAAGCAGATGAACGCCCGTTAATTGCCTCTGTGTTTGTAAACCGTCTTAATAAAAAGATGCGCCTACAAACAGATCCAACCGTGATTTATGGCATTGGTCCAAGCTTTAATGGTGATATCACTCGAGCTGACTTAAAAACACCAACCCCGTATAATACCTACAGAATAAACGGCTTGCCGCCTACACCTATTGCTATGGTGTCCGCTGCTGCAATTAGCGCTGCACTCAATCCAGAGTCATCTGATTACTATTATTTTGTGGCAAAAGGGGACGGCAGTCACCATTTTTCAAAATCATTAAAAGAGCACAACCAAGCCGTTGCGCAGTACCAATTAAGAAAACGAAATGACAGCTAATTTTATTGTGATCGAAGGGTTAGAGGGTGCCGGTAAATCCAGTGCCATTGCGCATGTAAACGCTTTTTTAAAAGCCCAAGGCAAAGACGTAGTGAATGTGCGTGAGCCAGGTGGCACGCCACTTGCCGAAAAGCTACGCACCTTAGTGAAAGACGCGCACGAAGAAACCGTGAGCGAGCAAACCGAGTTACTCCTTATGTATGCTGCACGCTCGCAACTAGTCACCAATGTGATTTTACCGGCATTAGCGGCAGGTAAAACCGTCCTTGGCGATCGTCATGACTTGTCATCACAAGCGTATCAAGGTGGTGGTCGTGGCATTGAGCAAAGTACACTTGCGGCACTCAAAGCCATGGTGCTAAAAGACTTAAAACCAGAGTTAACCCTGTATTTAGACATAGCGCCAAGCCTTGGCCTTGCTAGAGCTCGCGGGCGTGGTGAATTAGACCGTATTGAGCAAGAAAACATCGCATTTTTTGAACGCACCCGTGCCCGTTACCTAGAGCTTGCAAGCAATGACGACACCATAGTCACCATTGATGCCAGCCGCACGCTAGAAGAAGTGCAAAACCAAATTACGGATGCGTTAACACGCCACTTTTCCCTATGATGAATGCGCCTTGGCTCACCCCAAATATCCAGTCATTACTTAGCCAAGCGCTAGATGCGAAGCTTCACCATGCTGTGCTATTACAAGGCCCCCATGGGATTGGTAAAGCCCAAGCGCTTGATGTTATGGCTATGGCGCTTTTGTGTGATGTTGGCAACGGCTGCGGTGAGTGTAAGTCCTGTAAGCTTTATTTGGCTCAAAGCCACCCGGATAAACTGGCTTTAACCACTGACACCAATACCTTGAGTGTTGATAACATCCGTGAGTTAATTCGCTTCTTACAGACAAAAGCACAAGCCAGTACCCGCATTGATGCAAAAAAAGTAGTGGTCATCCCAGATGCGCATAGGATGACGGAAGCGGCGAGTAACGCTTTACTCAAAGCCTTAGAAGAGCCACAAAATAACAGTTTTATATTATTAAGCGTTTCAAAAGAGACGTTACCGGCCACCATTTTAAGCCGGGTCATGAAGGTCGCGTGTTTTGGCCCAGAGCAAGAAGAAGCCAAAGCCTGGCTCTCCAATACCATGGGCAAAGAGGATGCCCTCAATCAGCTTGCTGCGGATTTTAATTATCTTTATAAGCAGCCGTATTTACTAAAAAGTGCCCTTGAGCAATTACCTGAGGGTGTTTTTGCCGATATTCAAAGTCTGTTTGGCACAGTACTGTCACCTTTGAATAAGCGTAAGCTGTTAGATAAATACGTAAAAGAGCCGTTATTTTTAGAGGTGTTTTTACCTTATTTGCAGCAAAAAGTGGCGCAAAAACAGAGGAACCTTCAAGACCCTGTAGCAAAGCAAAATTTGCAAACCCAGTTTAATCAGTTTATTAATGTGACATTACACATCCCAGGCGCAAACACTGCCCAAGGGATCATGGCATTAATTAACACACTCGTATAAAAGGATGAGCGCGTGCAAGAATTACTCATTGATTTTCAGGACTTAACTGAGCTTTACAAGTGCTATATGCCGTATCTTAAAAATGGCGGCTTGTTTGTGCGCACCAATATGCATTACGACATGGGGCAGCCTGTCACTCTGAAAGTGACACTGCCAGATGCCCTAGAAGATGACGTCATCTCAGGTAAAGTCATGTGGTTGACCCCTCAAGGCTCGCAAAGCTCCAACCCGCCAGGTGTGGGTGTGGGTTTTGATGACGATGCCAATGCCCTACGAGACAAAATCGAAAAGTTGCTTGGCACTATGTTAAACTCCGGCAACCAAACTTATACCATGTAGTACGGTGTGTTGTGATTGTTGATTCCCATTGTCATTTAGACAAATTAAATTTTGAAGAGCTGGGTGTTTCCCTTGATGACGTGCTTGCAAATGCAAGAGCTAAAGACGTAGAGCACTTTTTATGTGTGGGTGTCACCCTAGATGCCTTTGAGCCTATGTTGGCTCAAGTGGAAAAATACCCAGATGTGTCTGTCTCGTGTGGTGTGCACCCGTTAGATCAAAAAGGCAAGCTGGATTTAGCCCGTTTAAAAACGTTAGCGACTCACGAAAAAGTGGTCGCCATTGGTGAAACAGGCCTAGATTATTTTTATGACAAAGAGAGCCATGCCCAGCAGCAAGTATCTTTTGTTGAACACATTCACGTGGCCAATGCGCTTAACAAGCCCTTGATCATTCATACCCGCGATGCCCGTGAAGACACCATTGCTTTGATGCGAGAACATGGGGCAGAGCAGTGCGGCGGTGTTTTACACTGTTTTACTGAAAATTGGGACATGGCAAGTAAAGCGCTGGACATGGGCTTTTATATCTCCATTTCAGGCATAGTCACCTTTAAAAATGCGGTTGAGCTTAGGGATGTTGTTAAAAAAATCCCTTTGGATAGATTACTGATCGAAACAGACTCACCGTATTTAGCGCCTGTACCGCACCGTGGTAAAACCAATCAGCCAGCTTATGTGCAAGATGTCGCTTATGCCATTGCGGATATTAAAGGCGTGCCGTATCAGACTTTGGCACAGGCCACCACAGACAATTTTTACACCTTATTTAATCTAGCTAAACGAACGGGACAATAATGATGACGGCGATACCCAGGCTTTTAGTTGCGCCTATGGTGAGAAAGGTATCGCCGACTCTTATCACTTTGCAATGTGCAACCCGTGATGTTCACCCAGTAACAATTTCCTTAGACAACGCTGGTTGCAGTTATGTGCAACACAATGAAGTGATTGCCCTTGGCACACACTGCCACTGGCAGGTGATCACGTTAAAAGCGCAAGGGCAATTTAGCACTGACACCTTAATCAGTTATGCATTGACCCAACAGGGCGAGGCATTTGATTTAAGTGATTATGCCTTTGATCACACCACAGATGGTGCACCTGCGTTTGTTATTCCACAAGAATTAACCCAGTTTTATCATGGCTCATGCCGACAAGCCCATCACTTTTCTGAAGATGCCTTAGTCGCTGCCACCCGTGACCTTGAAAAGCATCGTCAACAAGGCGAACTGGGCAAAACCTTGTTATTAGCATCGGGCGACCAAGTGTATTGTGACGATGTCGCAGGTCCTATGTTACTGGCCATTCATCAACTCATTAAGCGTCTTGGCATTTACCAAGAAGACGCCGACATCGTTAAGCGTGATGACATTGCTGGCACTTTATATGGTCGTACACCATTACTGCCTAAAAATGGCTGGGAAACGTTCCCATCTTGGCATTGGCGTCACCTATTAAAAAAAGACGAAGCCCATTTTTCAAGCCTAAAAGCTGCCAACCACTTAGTGGCATTTGATGAGTTTATTGCGCTTTACTTACTCAATTACTCTCACGTATGTTGGCAACTTTTGGATATGAGTGCGCTCAATCCTGACGAGCACACTCATCTACCAGCCAAAGAGCGCGCTACTTACAGCCGCGAATTTAACAACTTATGTAAGTTTGCAAGTGGCTTAAAAACCGTTGCGCGCCTTTATGCCAATGTATCCATCATCACCATGTTTGACGACCATGACGTGACCGATGATTGGAACCTCACGGCGGCGTGGGAGCAAAACATTCATAGCAACCCACTTAGCCGGCGGATGATAAGTAATGGGCTGATGGCCTATTGGCTGTTTTTTGGGCTCGGGAATGATGGCTTAAGCCACTCTGCGGATTTATTATCAGAGTTCCCTAAACCTGAAAACAATCAATGGCAACTAGCCCAAGCAGAAGATGCCTTTTTCTCATTTGGGCGTTGGCATACTGTGCTTGAAACACACCCAAAGGTGGTGATGCTTGACACTCGTACACACCGCTGGCGCAATGAGCAGAACTTTAATGAACCATCAGGCTTAATGGATTTTGATCATTTGCTAGAGCTTGAGCGGCAAATGAAAGGGGAGCGCTCTGTGGTATTAGTGTCTCCTGCGCCTGTATTTGGAGTGAAATCCATTGAGGCCATTCAAGCCATATTTAATTTGTGTGGTCAGCCACTTTTAGTCGACGTTGAAAACTGGATGGCCCATGAAGGCTCAGCCAGAAAGCTGTTATCCATTTTTAAACGGGAAGACACCGCGGTGGAGACCATCATTCTTTCAGGGGATGTGCACTATGGTTTTTGCTTCTCGGTGCAGGCGCGCTTTGGTAAGCAAGACAATCGCATCTGGCAATTAACCGCTTCGGGAATGAAAAACGAATTTCCTCAAGGGGCGCTTAAGTGGTTGGATAAAATTGATAGCATTTTATATGCCCCGAAAAGCCCGCTGAACTTTTTCACCAAACGTTGGCAAATGAAGGTGAAAAAACACGATGTCATTCAAGGCGACACATCTCATTTAGTCTGTAGTGCCCACATTGGGGTGATCACCCTCAAAGACGCCAAGCTGCATGACTATCAGCTTCTTCATGCGGATGGTAGTTTCACTGAGTTTTTACTCAAAGACAGCTAAACCCCCCGATTTATAAGCCTTAAGGGAATTCTAAAGTCTAAAATGAGCATGTTCAGATGAATTTTGGGCGAAAAAATGCCCAGAACGAATCCGCATTGTTCTGGGCTTAGGGGAATGGCTCATAATGAGCCGTGCGCTAACTAGTTTCCACTTTCATCTTCAACAGGGAGAATAAGAAAGTATTTTTAATTGTAGTCAAGGTTAAAAAAAAAACAAAAAACTTGATAAAAAATTTACAGTT
>JBGTXC010000014.1:0-24778 GCA_041937835.1 Alteromonadaceae bacterium
AGCTGGCATGGTGAAAAAATCCACGGCAGCAAATACTTACTGACTGACGTTTTAAAAGAGCGCATGGGTTTTGACGGCTTTGTAGTCGGAGATTGGAACGGTCACGGGCAAGTGAAAGGCTGTACTAACCAAAGTTGTGCTCAGGCCGTGAACGCTGGGGTAGACATCATCATGGTGCCTTCTGATTGGAAAGCCATGTACGAAAACACCCTTGCCCAAGTAAAAAGCGGCGAAATCAGCCAAGCTCGCATTGATGATGCAGTAACACGCATTTTGCGCGTTAAAGTACGTGCTGGGTTATTTGACGCCAAAACACCAAAAGCACGCCCTTATGCAGCTGATAACAGCTTAATTGGTCACCCTGATCACAGAGACGTGGCCAAACAAGCGGTGCGCGAGTCATTAGTGCTACTTAAAAATAAAGCCAACACCCTACCACTTGCGCCAAACAGCAAAGTGCTAGTAGCAGGTGATGCCGCACATAATATTGGTAAGCAATCAGGCGGCTGGACCATCACATGGCAAGGCACCAATAACACTAATGCCGACTTCCCAAATGGCAGCTCAATTTATGACGGCATTAACGACGCGGTGACTGCCGCAGGCGGCAAAGCCGTGCTAAGTGTTGATGGCAGCTATGATGAAAAACCAGATGTCGCCATTGTGGTATTTGGTGAAGAACCTTACGCAGAAGGCCACGGTGACCGTGACACACTAGAATACCAACGCGGCAGCAAGCAGGATTTAGCCCTACTTAGAAAGCTTAAAGCCGATGGCATTCCAGTCGTGAGCGTGTTTATTAGCGGCCGCCCAATGTGGGTGAACGCCGAGCTTAACGCCAGTGACGCCTTTGTGGCAGCCTGGTTACCAGGCTCTGAGGGCGGCGCAATCAGTGACGTGTTATTCACAGACCAAAATGGTGACATACAACACGACTTTACCGGCCGCTTATCCTTCTCATGGCCAAAAACACCGAAGCAAATTGTAAACTTAGGTGATGAAGACTACGACCCACTATTACCTTACGGCTTTGGCTTAAGCTATGGCGATGCCAATGTGCTGGGTGATGAACTAGTCGAAACGGTGGAAACGGACGCCGCTAAAGAGCAACCTGTAGCTATCTTAAGTGGCACAGTACAAGCACCTTGGGAATTATGGCTCTATTCAGGTGATGACTCACAACTTGTATCAGCAAGCAGCCACACTTTGGGCGCATTAAGCTACCGCACCATTGATAAAGTAATCCAAGAAGATGCCCGCTTAATTACGTTAGATGGCAGCCAAGGCGCAGGTATTCGCTTTGCAAGTAAAAGCTACTTCCGTGAAGACTTAAGCGCACTCAGTGGTGCCAACCCGGTACTTAGTTTTAACTACCGTTTAGACGCAGCGCCAAGCAAACCTGTCTACCTTGCAATGAGCTGTGAAGGTGAAGGCGATGCCAGCGGCTCTTGCTATGCCCGCCAAGATATCAGCAAGCAGCTTGTGGCTGACGGCAACTGGCAAAACCTAAGCCTAGATTTAAGCTGCTTTACTCAACAAGGGCTAATGCTTAACAAAATGGTGGTGCCATTTGACTTACAAAGTGAAGGTAAACTGACGTTAGGCATTGCAGATATTGCCATCACCCCACGTGATGAACCAATGACGCCAACCTGTGAGTAAGAGGTTTCATTGAAAAGAAAAACGCCAGCACATGCTGGCGTTTTTTTTGATTGGCTTTGGCGTTCAAAATTGGCCGCTAAGTTTTGAAAAGCTTTGAGCTTAGAAAACATTTTAGATTTGTCGCGGTGGCGACTCCACCCAGAAGGGACTTGCTGCCTCGCCCCTTCTGGACTTCCCCCGGCACCCTGCAAAATGCGTAAAGTCGTAAATCTATTGCAGCCCCTACGCGCCGACAAATTCGGTACTCCCTACCTCATCTTGTCTAAAAATGTCATCCACGACATTTTTACGCTAGAGCAGCTTCAGATTTCCGCGCATTTTAAGGGAAAAATACCGCTGTTACTTTGCTTGCAGCTGGCAAACAGCAGTATTGCTGTGGGTTAATTTAAAAGTTTCAGACTCGAATGCCTTGCCACATAACGAAAACACAGGAGATAAAATTGATGCCTTATGCTCTGTCACGTTTTTTAAAAAGGGGATCTTAAGTTAGGCTGGACTAGGTATGCTTTTATTTGTTAATTGGTTCATTTTCACAACATTTATTATCTAGTATTTACCCCTCAGCATAACCACATGGTTCAACTTCCTTCCATTTACAAAATCATGAAATCTTACATTTGAATATTTAGCCTTTTGCTGGCTTTCAGTTAGCCTGTATAAAAAGCACCCAAAAGTTATTGGGAATACGCTTAGAAACAGTCACTTGGAGGGAACTAAGAATGCTAAAGAAACTCATTATTGGAGTGGTGTTAGGTGGCGGTGCAGCATTTTTGGCATGGTATCAATTTATCGCTTTAAAGCCGGCCCCCCTTCCGCAAGAAGACATACTTGCCTCCTACCACTACCCAAAAGTGGATAACCAAGGGGTTACGCTTAAAGCCTTGGATGCTAATAGTTTCTCGCTCTCATTTAAAAGTTTTGATGGCGCCCAAGTGAATGGCCAAATTACCTTTCCTGCTAGCTGCCAATCGGAGTGCCCTGTAATTGTGGGGGTTTCTGCGATGGGGCGTAATTACAACCGGTGGTGGATAGACTCTTGGAAAGGTCGCCCTACCGTGACTCATGTGAATAAATTAGGTGAAATGGCGCTTAAAAATGGCTATGCCCTGGTTGCGATTGACGCGCGCTTTCATGGCTCACGCAAAGATCCTAATAAGTCTTTGCGATCCATCATGAATGATCTCGACTTTTTTGGTGAGAAGACCCCTTATGAAAACATGATAGTGAATACGGTTAAAGACTACCGCGCCTTACTAGATTGGCTCAGCAATCATGAACGGATTGACAAGCAAAGCATCACTATGGCGGGTTACAGCATGGGCGCTCAAGTAAGCTTATTAACAGCTGCGGTTGACCCAAGAGTGAGTCGCGTTATCTCTGTGGTGCCACCTTATTTAGATGACAAAGTGGCTCGCGTTGCACCTAAAAACCTCGTGTCGCTACTGAAGACTCAACAGGTGTTACTAGTCACATCCGACGATGATGAATATGCCTCAGTCGATGACAACCTTACTCTGTTTAAGCACATAGCCAGCACGAACAAAGAGCACATTGTGTTTGAAGGGGATCACTTATTACCAGCAACGTACGTTGAGTCAGTGACTAAGTGGCTAGTAGATAAGCGGCTATAAAAAGATGTTTGCTTACTAGTAAACCGATAGATAACACCACATCCCTGTTTATAAAAAATTAATTTAAATCCCTTTTTATATAACCATCCTTCCAAAGGCGGCTAGCCCATTATTTTTGCTTGTCCAAAGAGAACAGGCGAAAAGAAAGGGCACCCCTATCGTAAATTATCGCTTTACCTCGGTGGTGATTTGCTCATAACAGCTGCGAAAAGTACGTCCATGTGCTGTCCTCGTTTTTCTCGCTAATCTAAGCGAGAAATTTTGCAACACCCACCTCGTGTGAAAGGGTTTGCGCAGGGGAGAAGTCGCGCCTGTAACTTCTTACATAAACCCTAGTAACAACTTGGTTTTATAGTGGCACAATACGACAGCTACATTACCCCCTTCAAAATGCAAGGAAATCTGCAGCTGCAATAGGCTAAAAATGTAGGGGATGACATTTTTAGACAAGACGAGGTAGGGGTTACCGAGTTTGTCGGCGCGTTGGTGCAGCAAATGATTTTCGACATAACGCATTTTGCATGGTGCCGGGGTAGTCCAGAAGGAGCAAGGCAGCATACCTCTCTTGTGTACTGTTGCCACGCGACTTAAAGAAAATCGAATTGGAATAACGCGCATGCGTGTTATTTCTAGTTGGTCAAATAAGTAAATATAAGATAGTCTGAGTAAATTCAATAAGATGCGATTATGCACTCTCGCTAAGAGTCAGCAAGATTAATGCGTATGCTCATAATAAAATGTTAAGCATTAAATGGAGTTTGGCGAATGTCGCTAGATGTAATTACAATTCTTTGTTTGATAATAACGTTCCTTCTTGGTCTGCTGATTAAGTCTTTTTTACCAAACTACGTTAAGAAGAAAGCTGAAAATTTAGCTACAAAAGAAGATATCAAGAATATCACCGAAAAAATTGAGCTGGTGAAGTCACAAGTCGAAATAAATACTGACGCACATAAGTCTTATATCAGTGAAAGGAAGTCTGCTTTGTTAAGGTTCTATGATGAAGTATCGTCATTTCATTATGAACTAATGGCAGTGAACTTTGGCGATTTTCCTATGGATGGTGGCCAGTCTCTCTATGACTATCAAACCAATTATTACAAAGCTGTAGCTGAGATCCTAAAATCATACCAACGCTTAGTTATTTACCTTCAAAATGACTCTATTTTGTTACAACAAGCTAACTCATTAACCAACAACGTTATAGAGTCTAGACAAGTGTTAAAAAACAATTTTGGTGCAATTAAAACAACAATTATCAAAGAGCAGCAAGCGTATGAAAATATTCAAACCGATGGAAAAGAACCTTACATCGCTGCAGTAAAGGAATCAGACAGTGCAAATAAAGATTATTGGTCACAAATGAAACCATTGGCTGAATCATATCGAGTGTTTTATCAGCATTATTTATCAAGTTTAAACGGTTTTATGAAAACATCAGAAATTAAGGTCTAACAATCAAATCAAAGCGGACTAATAAAGCTTGGCTTGGTTCGCTTCGTTCATAATTTCAGTCAAGCTTTATTAGCCTTTTATTCGGGCGTATATATCAGGAGCGAATTTTGACAGAAGCGGTAAAGTGGGAGTTCTATTTAGACGGAGATTCTCGGCATTTTAGAGGCTACTCTGAGAAACGTGAGAATTTATACTTTGATATTTCTGGTGGGATTGATCATTACAATGATTGCATGAATGATGACTTCCGCCTTTCATCTGTATATTTTGATGACGAGGACGATCCTGAAATTGTGTGGCAAATAGGGTATGAGCTAGCAAGCTTATACAATGGAGTTTCATCAATATTATCTGAAAACGTTCGGAAACTTGAGTTAGCCGACTTATTGCACAATGGCGTTAAAGTTGCAAAACCCCCAAAAAGAAACATCCTAGCCCTATTAGGGAAACCTAATATTTCAGACCGTCTATATAATCAGGAGTTTGAAAAAGTAAAAAAATCAGATGTTCGTTTTTTTATGATGAACTTGGCCACTGAGCGTGAAGATGCTTACTTGATATTGAAATACTTCTCAGTTGAAGGAAGTTATATCAACTATTATAAAACCCTTGAGACGATAGAGGCTCTATCAAAAAAAACAGGTATAGAAATCTCGGTAGATAAGAAATTAAGAAAAGCTTTCACGAATACAGCTAACAACTATACTTTGTCAGGCTTGGATTCTAGGCATGGTTTTAAACAAGCTGTTAAAGAAAACAAAACTCCAAGTATGGAGTTATCAGAAGCACATTCATTCATAGCAGGCATTGCTAAAGAATACCTCAATAGGCTGGCCAATGGTGTTGTCAATGGAACTTATAACAAGTCATTCAAACTTGATTAAATACAGCGGGATCTCGTTCCGCTCAATTATAACCCTCTAAATTTAGCCTCTTAATGAGGCGTTAAGTTTCTCGAAAAGTTATTCATATGAAAAAAAATGACTTAAAAACAGACTTAGATCGTCCGATTTTATTTAGAACTGTCGATGATGCTGTTTACAAGTCATCTATAGAAAAAGGGTCAATTTGGCTCAGGTCTAGCCATTACTATCGGAACATCGAAGATGAAGCCAGAGTCGATAAGTCTGAAGGTGTAAACGGCACAAAGTTTAGTTTCCCTCTTCGCTTTAACCCAGATTCTGCTCAAGCAATTTCAATTGAAGGTCAAGGGAGTATTGGCTGTAAAATCATTCCACATTACATAATGTCTATGCATGGGGCAGCAATTAAAGATAGCGCGCGCCAAGGGTTCGGTGGCAGAACCATGGGTATAAAGTGCATAGCTAATTTAAGTGCAGAAATTTTATATCAGGTTTCTAAGCAATTAAGTGCTAACGGCTATCGGTACGGGCAAGTGGCTTACCAATACACCGCATTGGCAATGTCACATAATCCTACTTCGGACTCGTTAAAATTGTCAGGTAATCCCTCTGTAGCAGTTAAATCAGTTAATACCGATGTACTCAGAAAAGAACCTGTTGAGCCATTCATTTTTCAAGATGAGTGGCGCATTGTAATATTCACTAACGGTTACTTAAATAATGACCCTAATGAACCGTTAAAAATTAATGTTAGCCCTGACCACTTTTATGAGTACATATAAATTTAACAAGAGACTATTGCGTCATTTTAGCCAAACATTATTAATCTTTATCCGAGATGCGAGGCGTTAATTGACTATAAAAAATAGTCTTACGCTACTTACAAAACCCTAAACAAACTCTTTTTCGCTCACCCTCTCTTTTTAAAGTTATGTTACTAAAAATAACAATTTACTTCTCACCTATTACTCACTGCCATGGTTTAATCAGGTCAAACAAAACACTAAATAAAGTGACTTTGCGAGGAGCCGGTATGGCGCACAAAACCCCATTAGTGATTGCCGGTACCTTGAGTATGTTGGCGGCGCTTTTGCATCTTGGATGCATCTTTGGTGGGCCTGAATGGTACCGCACTTTAGGTGCGGGTGAGCAAATGGCACAAATGGCCGCCCGTGGCGAGCTCTACCCTACAATTGCCACTAGTGTGATTGCGAGCATTATCGCCGTGTGGGGGCTCTATGCATATTCAGCAGCGAGCTTATTGCCTAAGTTGCCTTTATTAAAGACGGCGCTGGTGCTAATTACATCGGTGTATTTATTGCGAGGTGTGCTTGGATTAATTTTGCCTTTTGTTACTGACTCTCAGCAAATTCATCATAACTCCCTCACCTTTTGGGTGGTGAGCTCACTGATATGTTGTGTGTATGGCGCTTTTTATGCGGTGGGTACACTCAGCCTGTTTCGGCAAAAGCCGCGTGCAGTGAGCAATGAACTTGCAAGGCAATAAGACGTAATTTAAACGCCATTCATTTCTAAAAAAACATCTCATAAGGAAAGTAAGATGAAACAAGACAAACAGCAAAATACAAAAGATACTGTGCTTATGGCCACAGGCTTATTAACTGAGGCAGCTTTTTTAAGCTCACTCAAGCAATCCACCACCTTAAAAGTCATGGTGTTGGTATTTTTGTGTGTTTTTGCCGGGCTTGGCTATTTACTCTACCACTTTGGTTAGGCTTAATTAGGCTAAATAGTGCTGCATTACAGAGGTTGAGACTGCACCAAGGCGCTAACGCCAAGGCACTAAGTTAAGGTATAATTGCCTTATTAATACGTAATAAGACTGTACCATGAGCCGAAAAAACACTGCCGTTGATGAAGAAGAAATCATCTATGTTTCTAAATCTGAGCTAAAGCGCGACGCCCAAGAAATCCATGAATTGGGTGCGGCCATTGCGCTACTAGGTAAAAAACAACAAGCTAAGTTGCCACTGAACGATGATTTAGTGGAAGCCATGGTCGTCGCGGACAAAATCGATAAAAAGAACGAAGCGTATCGCCGTCACTTAAATTACATCGCCAAAACATTACGCCAATCAGATAACCTTGAAGACATCCAAGCGGCGTTTGATTTGATCACCAATAAAAATAATAAAGCGGATGTAGCCATTCATGGTATTGAGCACACACGCACTGAATTGATTGAGCAAGGTGACAAAAAAATCAATGAGTTAGTGGCAGAATATGCTAACTTTGAGAGACAAAGATTGCGCCAGCTTACCCGCCAAGCGAAAAAAGAACTTGATAAGCAAAAACCTGGAAAAAGCCATAAAGAGCTATTTCAATATTTGAAGGATGTCATCCTCGGGTAATTGCTTTGGGAACTCTGGCGCGCCCCTTAGCGTATAGAAAGGAAGTTCCCAATGATCAAACGGCATCTGTGCATTTTATTCTCTGGTTTATTGCTGAGCGCATGTAATGGCAGCTCAGGTGAAAACGAAGACAGGGATCCTGATGCCGACCCGGCTGCTTTTGCACTGAGTGTGCAAGTGCTTGATGAAAATTGCCAGCCTTTAACAACCCCAAGCCAAGCCAATAACACGCCCTTTTGTGTACAGGCAAGCCTAAGCCAAGGCGATACTCTGGTTGCCAATCGCGCTATTTCGTTTACAACAAACTTAGGGGTATTTACGCCTACCTCAGCGCTGAGTAACAGTGATGGCATTAGCCAAGTCATGCTCACAAGCGACGGCAATGTGGGTGCCGGTAGCATTACAGCCACCTTTGACGACATCACAGCCCAAGCGGATTTTGAGTTTACCCAAAGCCCAGACGATCCAAGCCAAATGCGTGAGCTCTCTACGCAAACAAGCCAAGCCGGTAATCAAACCAACCAATTTAACCAAGGGCAAGATTTAAACGTGACTGTGACTGTGCGTGATGGCGCAGGTACGGCCATTTCAGGCGCACAAGTTAATTTTGCTACAAGCTTAGTGTCATTAAGCGCACCTTCTGCCCTCACTAACCAAAACGGCGAAGCAAGCGTGACGCTGAGCGCTGCCGACGATAACACGCTCGGTGTAGGTACCCTTGTGATTAGCTTACAAGAGGCAAACCAAACCACGGCGAGTACCTCGATTGCGTATGAAGTGAAAGCCCAAGGGCAAAGTGTGAGTGTGATCCGCGCTGGGCACTTTAATCAAAATGGTGACTTTGTAGAAGGCACACTTGGCAATAGCTTAGGGGCGACGCCAGGCACACCTATTAACCTTGCAGCAGGCGGTACCTTAGGTTTATCAATGGCCTTGGTGGATGAAAATGATAACCGCATCAGTACACCTGTGACTGTGGCATTTAGTTCAGACTGTGCTGCCGATAGCCGCGCCAACATAGATGCCCAAGCCACCACCATTAACGGGGTTGCCAGTACGACCTACCAAGACATCAGCTGCGCCGGCAGCAGCGGTAATTTAGATTTGATCACCGCGAGTGTGACTGCATCAGGCGCGACCATCACCTTAAATCAAGAAGTGGCCCTTGCCGGTGAAGAGCTCGGTTTTATCCGCTTTGATAGCGCTGAACCAAACAACATAGTGCTTAAAGGCACAGGTGGGGTGAATAAAAAAGAAATCTCAACTGTGACCTTTACCTTAGAAAGCAGCATAGGCAACCCTATGGTGCAGCAGGACGTGAGCTTTAGTTTAGATAACACCACAGGCGGCGTGAGCCTTGCCAGCAATCAAGGTACCACTAACTCGCAAGGGCAAGTAAGCACCCAAGTGATTGCCGGTACGGTACCCACTACAGTGCGCGTTTTAGCGCAAAGCACCCTTAACGGCCAAAGCGTGCAAAGCCAGTCAGATTTGTTGTCGATTAATACCGGCATGCCAGATCAAAACTCCATTAGCATCGCCGCCAGTACCTTGGCGGTTGAAGGTAACACCATTAACGGGACCACCAGCACGTTATCCGTTTGGTTATCGGATAGCTTTAATAACCCAGTGCCCGATGGCACCAGTGTTAACTTTATTGCGGAAGGCGGGCAAATTGAAGCAACCTGCCAAAGCCAGAATGGCCGTTGTGATGTAACTTGGCAAAGCACAGAGCCACGTGCGGATAATCACAGGATCACCATACTCGCGACCGCCACAGGGCATGAGTCTTTCATTGATGCCAATGGTAACAACGTATTTGATAGCAATGATGGCAGCGCAAACGCCTCTAATTTGGTGTCATCTGGGTATGGCCAAGCCCAGTACCAAAGTGGTTTTGGTGATCTAAGCGATGCTTGGCTCGACCAAAACGAAAACCGCCAATATGATACGGGCGAACCTTTCATTGATAGCGCCAACGATGGTGTCTTTTCAGCAGCGAATGGGGCATTTGATGGCCCACAATGCCAAGGTAACTGTGGTGCCAGTAATCAGCTAGTGCGTAAAGCGCTGACTCTAATTGTGTCTTCGTCTTATGCTTTGTATAGCCTTTATGAAAATAACGCCAGTACGGTGATCAGCAGCAACTATGGCCCTGAGACCATCAGTGCCGCCAGCAGCATTGCTCGTGGAGAAACACGTGTGTATGTCCTTAGAGTCAGTGATACTGCACTACAAACGCTTGCCACAGGCAGCACTATGGCTGTGAGTGTGAGTGATGGCGAAGTCAATGGTGTTATCAATGCCAGCGTGGGCAATATTATTGGCACTAGCAACGCCATTGATGCGGCGGATGTTGGCGTCATCACCATGGCAGATGCTAATTCGCAAGGCGTGTTTGGTGGTCAGGACTTAGTATTTACCATTACCAATGACTTAGCCACTGGCGATGATGCCACGACCAGCATTATTGAGTGGACGATCACTAGCCCATCAGGTGCCATCACCTCAGGGCTTGCGACTGTGCGGTTAGATTAATCTCAACCGGCAATAAAAAAGAGCGCTTAAGCGCTCTTTTTTATTGGGTACCGCCTACGGTAAGTTCATCCACTTTCAAGGTAGGCTGCCCCACCCCAACCGGGACGCTTTGGCCATCTTTGCCACACACACCCACGCCTTTATCTAGGCTTAAGTCATTACCCACCATAGAGATTTTTTGCATCACCTCTGGGCCATTGCCAATCAAGGTCGCCCCTTTAATGGGTTTGGTGATTTTGCCATCTTCGATGAGGTAAGCTTCAGAGGCAGAGAACACAAATTTACCAGATGTGATATCTACTTGCCCGCCACCAAAGTTCGGCGCATACACGCCCTTCTCTACTGAGCTGATGATGTCTTCAGGTGATGATTCACCCGCTAACATGTAGGTGTTTGTCATGCGCGGCATAGGTAAGTGCGCATAGGATTCACGGCGACCATTGCCCGTTGGCTCAACACCCATTAAGTGCGCGTTGTGCTTATCCTGCATGTAACCTTTTAAAATGCCGTTTTCGATTAGCACGTTGTAACCCGCTGGCGTGCCTTCATCGTCAATATTGAGCGAGCCACGGCGGTTATTTAAGGTGCCATCGTCCACAACCGTGCATAGGCTTGACGCCACTTGCTGACCCACTTTGCCACTAAAGGCTGATGCGCCTTTGCGGTTAAAGTCACCTTCAAGGCCATGGCCCACCGCTTCGTGTAGTAGCACTCCAGGCCAGCCTGCACCGAGTACCACAGGCATAGTGCCCGCAGGGGCATCAATGGCCTCTAGGTTGACGCGCGCTTGGCGAATGGCTTCATCGGCGTAATGCATCCAGCGCGGTTGTCCTTGGTCTAATTCAATGAAGTAGCCGTAGTCTTCACGGGCACCACCACCGGCACCACCGCGTTCACGACGGCCGTTTTTTTCAAGCAGTACTGAGCAGTTTAACCGAATTAAAGGACGGATATCTGTGGCAAACGTGCCATCACTGGCTGCGACTAACACTTCTTCGTAGACCGCAGAAATAGCGCTGACTACTTGCACTGCCTCTGGCGCTTGTTTTTTGATGTAGGCTTCAACGTCTTTTAGCAGCTGCACTTTATCGTCGTCAGACAGGCTCTGAATTGGCGTTGCTGTAGTGATAATGCTAGGTGTTTTTACGTCACTGAAAGTGCGCACCTGCCCTGAGCGGCCACTTTGGGCAATGCTTCGAGCAGCGCCTGCGGCCTGATTGATGGCATTTAAATTAATGGCATCTGAGTAAGAAAACCCGGTTTTTTCGCCACTGATGGCACGAATACCCACACCGCGTTCAATGTTGTAAGAGCCTTCTTTAACTAGACCATCTTCTAACACCCAAGATTCATGGTGCGACGACTGAAAATACACATCCGCATAATCAATGTGATGTTGATGGATAAAATCCAGCGTGTTAGCCAAGTCCGTACGGCTAATTCCACTGCTGGTCAGTAAGTTACTTTCTACCTGATTCGTCATTACTTCCACTTAGCATTAAATTGCGCATGTTCTAATACGGGCATCTTACGCCTCAGCTCACTTTGGTGCAAAGAATTCACTGTGGCTGCACAAAATTGTTCGCCCGCTTGGCACTCTGCCAATACCTCACCCCAAGGTGACACAATTAACGAGTGACCATAGGTTTGGCGACCATTCGCATGGGTACCCACCTGATTTGGCGCTAAAAAATAACATTGGGTTTCAATGGCACGCGCCCTAATTAAGGTGTGCCAGTGGGCCGCACCTGTGACTTGAGTAAAAGCGCTTGGCAAGGTGATGATGTCAGCCCCTTTGGCTTGCATTGCCATGAAGAGCCCAGCAAAGCGCACGTCATAACACACCGCCAGGCCAATTTTGCCAAACGGCGTATCGACCACCACCACGTCGTCACCTGCGGCGGTGCTGTCAGACTCGCGGTAGCTTTGGGTGTTGTCACTCACATCCACATCAAACAAATGGATTTTGTCGTAGCGGGCAACACACTCGCCGTCTGCATTAAACAGCATGGAGGCGGCTTTATAGCGGGTATCATCATGCGCCATAGGAATGGTGCCTGCCAGTAACCAAATATCGTACTCGCGGCAAAGATCAGCTAAAGCAGCAAGTAACGCCTCCGTTGCTTGAGCAAGCGCCAGTGCGTTTTTTTCACTGCCACCAAAACACGCAAAGGCTTCAGGCACAGCCACGAGCATTGGTCGAGTGTCTGGGAGGTTTTTTAGGGTCTTGGTGAGGGTTGCAAGGTTTGCTTGCCAATCCACTGACGACGTCATTTCAACCGCTACGAGCATACATACTCCAAGGCGTTAAAGGGATTTATTTTGATCGCGTAATGAGTTGGTTTTTGGCGGCGCACCCTCTTTCGGTGCGGGCTGCTCGGTGCCATCCATCTGCATTGCTTGTGGCAGTGCCACTTCTTTGGATTTACGATCAAGCTCGGTGATTTCGGGCGCATCCATAGTGCCGGTAATGGCAAATTTCAGCTCTGAGATCACCTTTGCAGAGTGGATCACTTTATCGAGCGCCAAGGCCGCAAGCCCAGACACAGGGTTGACCATCCACGCCACAATAACAGGGATGCTGGACGTCACCTCTGGGGTTACGGATAACTGATAATTTAAGGTGCGTGTATTTAAATCTGCATAACCGGCAATGGCAACATCAGCAGGCACACCATCCATTTGGGTGTCTGTGGTGTTGGCGATGCCTTGGCTGATTTGCATGCTGCCGCTCATGGAGTTGTAGAAAAAGCCTTTTGAGAAGACATCACGGAAATCTAACGTCAGCTTACGCACTAAGGAATCGAGGCTTAATAAGGAAAATACCCGAGCACCGCGGTCACTTACTTCTGCTAGGTGGCCGGCTCCTAAACGCCAATTCAGCTCGCCATTTAAGCTGGTGACATTAAATTGGGTCGGCGCGCCTTGCCAATCAAGGGCAAAGTCGATGTCTGCGCGAGATTCTTTCACTGTGGATGTTAAATCAAATTCATCAAACAGCTCACCTATGTCTTTCGAGTTAAACTCACCGGTGAGGCGTGTTTCACCTAAAGGATCTGTGCTGCTGTATTGCCAGCGCCCTTTGGCAAATAAAGTGTGCTTGCCTTTGTCTATGGTTAAAGCATTGATTTGCACACCTTCTGTATCGGGTGTGAGGGTCAGGTTTACTTTATCAAGCTGGTAATCATCCACTTGGCAATCTTCACACCTAAGGGCGATAGGAGGTAAGTTTTTAAACCAAGTGGCAGGCAGTGGCGCGCTTTCTTGCTCAGTAGCATCTGGCAGGCGCACTTTTAAGTAGTCCAAAGCAACTTGAGTCAGCGCCCCGTCGGTGGCAGGCATGATCACTTCACCACGCAGCTCTTTGGCACTGAGTTTTAACTTAGCGCCAGCCTCATTAGGCTGAAAATCAAAGTCGAGATCATTAATTGGGATCCCTTCTAAGGACACTCGCTCGATATGCCCACGCACCCCATTAAAGGCAACCGCATCAGAGCCTGTTTCTGGCAAACTAGTGGTTAATTTATCAATGAAGGTCAGCCAGTCGGTCATGTTGGCGTCTGGAATGTCCACACTGACACTCAACCCGCTGCCAGCAAGGCCTAAATCTTTGCGGCCAAGTACCACATGGGCATTAGTGAGCTGCGCCGCTTGGTTATCTAAAATGCCATTAAAGTACGCCTGATTAGCCAACGACGCGGTAATCAAGTTAGAAATATCATCGCCGCGCACATCCACGGAAAGCGCTTTAATTTGACTTGCATCCTTGCCATAGGGGGCTGGCAAGGTGCTGGTAACGCCAGTTAAATCAGATTGAAGGCTCGCCACATAATTAAAGCCCGAATCCGCAAAGTTTAAGTCCACCGTCACTAAGGCAGCGGCTTCACCACTTAAGTAGTCCGCTAAAAAGCTTGGGGTAGTGGCAAACAAGCGGGCTAGATCAACTTGGCTGTTGGCTTCAATACTGGCTTTGTAGTTACTGCCGTCGTCGCTTAGAGCGGCCGCCATAGCAATGTCTAACGATTGCCCTAGATAATCTGCTTTTAGGCCCTTAAACGTGACTTTGTCATCAACAAAGTTGACGCGCCCTGTGGCGTTTTCAAAGGTCACCCCTAAAGGAGCTACCGTGAGCGTATTGTCGGCTAACGTGATTTGCCCTTGGGTAATGGTTTCTTCGGTGTTTAGGTCTATCGCAAGTTGAATGTCCGCCGCCACTTTGCCTTGAACCACTAAGGCTTCAAACACATCGACTAGTGGATCTTTTATTGGGGTGGCCGCTAAAAAGGGCACTAGCTTACTGGCATCATGGGCGGTGTTGATGTCCACGGTAAGCAAATCCGCTTTGCCTAAGTCCGCAATACTGACAGTGGCGGCATTGTTAACAGGTAAATTCACTAACTGCCCTGACAAGGCATGAATGTCCATCCGCGATTTTTCGAAGACCAGCTCAGCTTCAAGCTTTTCGGCTTTGGGCCAATCAGGCGCAAACCGCATTTGCCCGTCTTCAACACGGCCGCGAACTAAAAACTGGCCGCTGCCATCTTGGTAGGGAAAATCCGCAAACGCGCCATGGTACAAAACCTGAGTTTCGCTTAAACGGCCTGTACCGAGCGCGCGGTTTAGATAATCTATGGTGCTTTGTGGCATGTGGCCACGAGGGTAGTAAAAACGTGCTTTGGGTAAATCTGGCCCAAATAGCTCAGCATAAAGCGCCATGTTTGGGGTATCACCGAGTGTCAGCTTAAGCTCAGCACCTAGACTTAAATCTTGGTTATGGAGCCATAACTCAGGCAAGGTGAGCGACCACTCACTATCTTTTTTAAATGAACCTTTTACATGCAACTGTTGGTATTCAATGGCTTGTAAAAAGATGTCCCCAGTTAATAAATGGCTGTCGTTAGAATGCAGCGTAAATTCGCCGTAATCAGGGGTTAACGCAAGCGCCAAGGTCACGTCCTGAAACCCAGGCACACCTTGGTGGTGCATTAAGCTCATGTTGTTAGCATTTAACCACAACTGCCAAGGTGCGTCCGGTGCTTTAGTGAATGAGCCCGCGGTAACCACCCCACTTGGGCGGCGCTGACTTAAACCCGCAAGTTCACTTACCCCCCACAGCATTATACCTTGGTTGATAAGCGCAATGTCTAAGTTTTTAACTTGTACTTGGGTTTGGTCACCCAGTTGGGCAGTTAACTGAAACGGCGGACGGGTTTTACCATCTCCAGCTAATTGCCAATGGGGTACTTCAATGTTCCAGCCGCTGGCATCTGGATAAAAGCGCATACTCCCCGCTTTCACTTCAAAGGCGTGCCCTTCTAGCTCACCTTGGGTATTAGGCTGTTGCCAACGTAAATAGCTTGGTCGCCATTCAAGCTGAACATTTTTAAGCTCACCCGCATCAATCCGCCCCCATAGGGCAAGGTTTAAATCAGATTCAATGTCTGTCACATCATCGGCGACGACTTGATCTAACCAACGGCTCGCATTAATGCCTTTAGCGTCTAAATACAGCTCGCCAAAAGCCTCGGAAAACTGGTTACCAAAAAGCGCAATGTTGGCAGAAAGCTCATTAGCACTTAAGCCCGGGATGGAAACGCGCCCTTGCCCTAAATGTTTAAAGTCATCGTTAAACCAGCTTAGCTGCTCTATGGCTACTTCACGGCGCTTACCTTCAGCTAGGGTGACCACCACCATGGAGTTTTCCACAGCAAAATGCCCAGAATGACCTAGAAATAGCCCTTCTAATAAGGTGATAGGCGCATCACTGGCGCTGTTATCTTGGGTTGTGCGCGCAAGGGCTTTAGGCAAGTCGATATTGGCAACCACGCCATCCAAAACAAAGTAATGGGACTGGAGTTGGCGCGTCACTAACGACTGCCATAAATTGATGTGTACTCGGGTTTGTTCAATGGCTAAGTAAACAGGAGCGTCTTTTTCCGTTTTAAATCCTATGTTATTGAGCTCAAGAGCGGGGCCATTGCCTTGCCAACTAGCGGAGATTTCACCTATGGTCAGCTCAATACCGTATTGGCTGTTGATCAGCTGTTGGATTTGCGCTCGGTAATCATTGGCGTAAGGCAGAGTGTATTTAAGGACTGAAACCGCGACAGCCAAAAGCACTATGGTGACTGAAAACAGTTGCCATAGTTTTCGCATGCAATAAAACGCCGCGGTTTTTAACTTCACTACATCATCACCACATCAAATTGTTCTTGGTTGTATAAGTTTTCTGTTTGAATACTGACGTGTTTACCGATGAAAAGTTCCAGCTCTGCGAGGTTATGATACTCGTCATTGATGAGTGCTTCACTTACTGCTGGGGCTGCATACACCATGAATTTATCTGCATCATAGGCGCGGTTGACCCGCACAATTTCACGTAAGATTTCATAGCATACGGTTTCCACCGTTTTTAAACTGCCACGCCCAGAGCAGGCTGGGCAAACGCCACATAAAATGTGCTCTAAGGACTCGCGGGTACGTTTGCGGGTCATTTCCACTAAGCCAAGTGCCGATAAGCCATTGATGTTGGCTTTTGCTCTGTCTTTAGACAGGGCTAATTCCAACGAGTGCAGCACGCGTTTTTTGTGCTCATCTGAAATCATATCAATGAAGTCAATAATGATGATGCCGCCTAAGTTGCGCAGGCGCAGTTGCCGTGCAATGGCTTGGGTGGCTTCAATGTTGGTATTGAAGATGGTTTCTTCTAAATTACGGTGGCCTACAAACGCGCCGGTGTTGATGTCTATGGTGGTCATGGCTTCGGTTTGATCTATGATCAAATAGCCACCTGATTTCAATTCAACCTTACGATGTAAAGCGCGCTGAATTTCGTTTTCGACATCAAATAAATCAAAAATTGGGCGCTCACCTGGGTAGTATTCCAAAGGCTTAGATAGCTCGGGCACAAACTCTTCAGTAAAGGCTTTGAGCTGCTGATAAGTGAGCTTAGAGTCCACCCGAATGCGCTCTAAATCTTCACCGACATAATCCCTTAAGGTGCGAAACGCTAACGTGAGATCTTCGTGCAAAATCCCTTCTTTGCGGGTTTTGCGTTTTTTCTTCATGATTTTTTGCCACAGCTTTTTTAAAAACTTGGCATCATGAGCCAGCTCTTCTTCAGACGCACCTTCTGCGGCGGTACGCACAATAAAGCCACCATCATCGTCATTGTATTGGCTGACGATGTCTTTTAAACGAAGGCGTTCTTGTTCGGTTTCAATGCGCTGCGACACGCCAACATGCGTGGCGTCTGGCATAAATACCAGATACCGTGATGGAATGGTGATATCTGTAGTTAAGCGCGCGCCTTTCGTGCCAAGTGGATCTTTGACCACTTGCACCATAATAAACTGCCCTTGGCGCACCAGCTCTCGGATGTCTTGCACCTTTTTTTCTGGCTGAGCGTCCACGCCTTCTTCAATTGAGGCGCTGTTGACTATGTCTGAGGCGTGCAAAAACGCGGCTTTTTCAAGGCCAATGTCCACAAATGCGGCTTGCATGCCCGGCAGAACGCGGCTGATTTTGCCTAAGTATATATTGCCTACTATGCCACGGTTACCCATGCGCTCTAGCTGTAGCTCTTGTAATACGCCGTTTTCGATCAGTGCTACACGGCATTCACTCGGGGTGACGTTGATCAGAAGTTCGCTACTCATCCGTTTGCCCCATAAATTCTTTAACTAGTTGATCTGTCTCATATAAAGGTAAGCCCATCACAGCAAAATAGCTACCTGAGATGTGCGTTACAAAACGTCCGCCTAACCCTTGTATGCCATAGCCTCCTGCCTTGTCTGTCGGCTCACCAGATTGCCAATAGGCTTTAATTTCTGCCTCAGACAAACTCTTAAAGGTCACGTCTGTGCTAACCAAACGGTGTAACACCTTGTTTTGATTAGCAATGGCGACTGCCGTGAGGACCTGATGGGTATGCCCAGAGAGCATTTGCATCATCTCAGTGAAATCCGCTTCATCACGTGGTTTACCGAGTGCTTGGTTATTGATCACCACCACTGTATCTGAGCCAAGCACAGGCACTGTGGTGTTTTTATGTGCCACGCCGGCTTTGGCTTTTTCAATGGCGAGACGCACCACTAAATCATCCGGTAATTCGTTATTTAACGGGGTTTCATCTAAATCCACGCTGAACTGCTCGAAGTCGTAGCCCAATTGGCTCAACAACTCACGGCGGCGCGGCGATTGTGAGGCGAGATACAGAGTTGGCTGTGTTGTCATTATCTTACTCGGAAATGGCGGCGATATTTACGTAGCACTAAAAACACCCAAGGCCAGAAGAACATCCCGCTAAGCACAGGCCAGAGGTAGTCTGGTGAGAAATACACATCCACTAAGAAGTGGCTGAGCCAGAACTGCAACAGGTGGTATAAGGCAAGGAATAACCCCACCAACAGCGCTTGCTGCCACACCGAAAAGTTGCGGATTTTTTGGAAGTTACTAACCGTAATATAAATGGTTATGGAATAGGTTAAGGCATTGACCCCAAGCGGTGCTCCTGAGGCGAGATCTAAGATCAGACCGGTGAGCCACGCTACCCCAATATTAACGCGATGGGGTAAAGCGAGTGACCAGTACATCAGCACCAGTAACACCCAATCAGGGCGTGCCATGGTGATTTCAGCAGGCAGTGGCATGAGTTCAAAAACCAATGCCACAAATACGGTTAACGCAACCCAAATACTACTCGGCATCGGTTTGCTCCTTGAGCGCGTCGGCTTTTGCTTGGGCATCACGCCAAAGCACCACGAGTAAACGAGCGCGGTCTAACTGCGCCACAGGCTCGGCAAATACTTCAGCAAATGGGCGTCCTTCATCACGGTTAATGCGGGTTACCACAGCCACTGGGTAGCCTTGTGGGAATACACCACCAAGCCCTGAACTCACAAGTACATCACCAATACGCACATCCATGCTGTGGGGCACGTGGTTTAACTGCATCAAGTTCATTTTGCCTATGCCTTCTACCACAGTACGTACGTCATTACGTAAAATACGTACTGGCGTGGCATGGGTGGTATCTGTGATCAATAACACCCGGCTGGTCGTGGTACTCACTTGGGTGATTTGCCCCACCACACCCATTTCATCAATCACGGCTTGGCCTTCGTTGATGCCATCTAAGGTGCCTTTATCTATCAGCAATTGATGGGAATAAGGGCTCGAATGCACAGACAAAACTTGCGCAATCTTTTTGTCTTTGGCTTTACGTGGTAAAGACCCAAGCAAAGCACGTAACTTTTGGTTTTCCCTGAGCAAAAACTCATACTGTTGGAGCTTTTCGCTTTGCAGTAATTGTTTTTCTTTTAAGCGGGCGTTTTCAGCAAGAAGTTCATCACGGGCACCTAGTTGCGTGGCACTTTGTTGAATGAATTCGTAGGGTAAGTTGGCAAGATAGAAAAGTGGGCTCACTAAGGTATTGAGGCTGGTGCGCACTATGGATGCACCGCCCGTGTATTTGTCGCCCACGATCAAGATCACACTCAGTACCACAGCAATGGCTAAGCGCAATTGCAGCGGTACTGTGCGGCTAAAAATTGGATTCATTAGTCGTAACTAAAAACGTCACCACCGTGCATATCAATCATCTCAAGGGCTTTACCGCCACCACGTGCAACACACGTGAGTGGATCATCAGCAACAACCACAGGGATGCCAGTTTCTTCCATGAGTAAGCGGTCTAGGTCTTTTAATAAAGCACCACCACCGGTGAGCACCATACCATGAGCAGAGATGTCTGATGCAAGCTCAGGCGGCGATTGCTCAAGTGCAACACGCACAGCACTGACAATACCCATGAGCGGCTCTTGTAAGGCCTCTAGGATTTCGTTTGAGTTTAAGATAAACGAGCGCGGTACACCTTCAGCAAGGTTGCGGCCACGTACTTCAATTTCTTTTACTTCATCCGCTTTAAAGGCTGAGCCAATTTCGTGTTTAATGCGCTCTGCCGTGGCTTCACCAATTAGGCTACCAAAGTTACGGCGCACATAGTTGATGATGGCTTCATCAAATTTATCACCACCAATACGTACTGACGACGAGTACACCACACCGTTGAGTGAGATAATCGCCACTTCCGTAGTACCACCACCAATATCAACCACCATAGAGCCGGTAGCCTCTGAAACAGGCAAGCCAGCACCGATGGCCGCTGCCATTGGTTCTTCAATCAGGTATACCTCGCGGGCACCTGCCCCCATGGCAGATTCGCGAATAGCGCGCTTTTCAACTTGGGTTGCACCACAAGGCACACAAATTAAAACACGCGGGCTTGGGCGTAAAAAGTTGTTGTTGTGCACTTGCTTAATAAAGTGCTGAAGCATTTTTTCCGTCACATAAAAGTCAGCAATCACGCCGTCTTTCATTGGACGAATAGCTTTAATGTTACCTGGAGTACGGCCAAGCATTTGTTTTGCTTCGGTACCTACTGAGGCAACGCTTTTCGGGCCGCCAGCACGCTCTTGGCGAATCGCAACAACGGAAGGCTCATTAAGTACAATGCCTTCTTCTTTTACGTAGATCAGGGTATTGGCTGTCCCGAGGTCGATGGACAGATCGTTGGAGAAAATCCCGCGTAATTTCTTAAACATGAGGCTGGTAAACCTTTGAATTTGTTCTTCTAAAGCTGCACTCACTTTAGCAATGGTGTTGTATTAGGGCAATATCACTGCTTGAAGATATATGACAATAGTGCAACATCCGTGTGTTACAAGAAGAGGTCCCTTGTAACGCGCAAAGGAAGGGTTAAACCCTTCCTTTTTTATAATTCTCTTACAAGTCTAAAGCCAATGTAGTTGGCTCTAAAGTCTGGCGCCAGTACTAAACGTGTTGATACACGGGCAAGGCTTGGAGCAAAGTTCCATGCCCCGCCACGTACTGTGGCATCCGGTAATGACGCCGTTTTGCGTGTCCACTCCCATACGTTACCTACGGTATCGTGTAGGCCAAAGGCATTTTGCCCAAACGATCCAACCGGCGCGGTCGAGTTATTTGACCATGGGCTACCACACCAACCACAGTTAGCTTGGTTTGAGCCAATGTCGTTACCCCAAGGGTAATCTGTGCGAGTACCAGCGCGTGCTGCGTATTCCCACTCGGCTTCGGTTGGTAGGCGGTAATCATGCCCTGAGCTTTCTGATAACCACTGCGCATATGCTTTGGCATCGTTGTAAGTTAGGCACACCACTGGGTAATCATTACTTTGCTCAAAGCCTGGGTTTTTCCAGTTTAAGCTTGGCTCCCACACTGGCTCACCATTAAGGTAATAAGCACAGCCTTTGCCTTGCTCTGCTTCAGTGCGGTAGTTAGTGTTATCAACAAAAGTCTGATACTCAGACACTGTGACTTCTTTTGCACCTATGGCAAATGGGTCACTGATCACCTTACGTACCACAGGCTGCTCATTGGCTAAGCCATTGCCTGTGATGTCACCCATATCAAACTCACCTGCTGGCACTTTAACTAGGTTTTGTGCAGCGAGGTTTAAATCCGTATTCGCAATCGGCGAGCTAGCAATTGGCGTTGCTGCTACTTGGCGGGCAACCGGCTCACTTTGTACTGGGTCAATTTGACGCAGGCGAGCACGTAAGGTTTGTGAATTATTTAAATTAACGCGTTTTTTAAATGGCGTGTAGCCGGGTTTTCTTACTTCCACTAAGTAAGAGCCGCGCGCAAGTGCGACATCTAAGCGCGTGGCACCATAACTCACACCATCAATAAAAACTTCGTCGTCTCGCACGTTTGAACGTACAGTCAGATCAAACATTTTAGGTTGTTCTGGCTTGCTTACTGCCACAGTGTTGTTAGTGCTTGGCAGTGCCACTGTGGTGCTAGGTGCTACGTCGTTAAAACGGACTGATGTATCCACATAATCATCAAAGTTAGTTTGTGGGTACATGCCAGCAATCGGCGTACCGTAATCGCTGCAGAAGCGGTTATCTAGGTTAAGCAGGTTACATAAGCGGCTGCTGTTAACGTCACCACGCATGGTCACGCTCAGTTTTACGCTGTAGTTACCTTGGCCACTGAACGCGCTATCAACCACATGGCTTGATAATACTTGTACGCGAGTGCCTGCCGTATTGCGTTTTGGTTCAACCACACGCTCTTCTGACAGATTAGCAAATAACTGATCTAAGAAGCGCTTAGTGGCTTTTTGCATGCCCATGTGCTGGCCACGCTGCTCACACGCTGCCAGCGTTTCGGTACGCTTACAGTTAATGGTGTGCTCAAGCTCAAGTGTGCCTTCACGGGTTAATTCGTTACGTAAACGTTCAACGCGGGCCGTGCTGAGTTGTTCTTTTAAGCTTTCGATGGTGTTCAGTAAGGAATGCTTAGCGACGCGGATTTCTTCCACTTTTTTACGTTGCGACGCAATGGCGGCCAACTGCATTGCAATGTCGTCTTTATTGGCATTTAAGCTTGCCATGGCGTTTTGATAGCGCTCTTTCGCAGCCACAATGTCAATGCTGGGATCTTCAATCAAACGACGATAGGTTTCGTTCATCGCCTCTAGCGCTTGGCTTTTATCTTTATCCAGTTTGACTGAACGCGCACGCAGCACATCAAGTTGTTGCTGCAATTGATTCGCTTCTTTTAGCTGCTTTTCAAGCGCATCAGCAAAGTTATCAAATTCAATTTGCTTGGCGTTAATCGAAGTCTCAAGGTTAGAGACAGTTGCGGTGTCTTGTGCCAACGCCACAGGCGCTACCACACTCGCACCCAACACACTGAGCGAGACAATTAAAGATAAAGGAGCTAGTCGCATATATTCCATTCCCAAAACGGCCGATTTTTGGATGTTATTTTTTTATATCGTTAACCACTAATGCTATTTACTTGTTAACGAAAACACAAGCATTGTTCTTTTTTTCTATCGAAATAGCTAAAAGTAGCAGTTTAGTTTACGTATTTAGGGTGTTTCACGCCAGTAAATTACGCGGTCATTGCCGCGAAAACGCCCAAAGCGCAATCGACTTTGCGGCTCTAAGCGCGAACCATCGCCAACCCAGTCCCATTCAAGGAAATTCGGTGCGTTATATTGAAAAATAAATTCACCACTGCCATTTGGCGTAATGAAAATCCCTTCCCCTGCGGCAAACTCCCCATTTGATAAGGTTACGCTGCCCGCTGGGCTTTGTGACACAGCAAGCGCTGGAGAGCTAGGCGCCACTTGAGTAAGGTTACTTTGGCTCGTTGCTAAACAGTTTTCTAGTGGATTTAGTACAAAGTCATTGCCATCGTAATATTGCGCCACTAAAGGTAAACGCAGAGGCTCTAAATCGCTGCCATAACCATCTAACGTTGCTAAGCGCCCGTAATAGAGTTTTTTAGCATCCGTGCCTAGCCGCCACCAGCTGCAATTTGTGCAACTTGTTGCTGAAAATGGGTCTTCATCTGCAGCGATTAAATTAGCCCCTTCGATGTCGGTTAAGGTCAGGGCTAAATCAAAGTCATTATAAGGTGATTCTGGCGAGCCAACCCCAAGCCGACTAACTTGCACTGTGTTATCCGTAAAGTTGACTTCTCCTGCTGGGCTGCTTGGCCAGTTGATTGGGTCAAGATTCACAATACGGCCGCTAAAGCTGGCATTCGACACGTAATTACCTGGTTCGTTGTTTTCTGCGCCAATGAGGGCTTGCGCTTTGGCAAACCCATCACGGTAGTTGCGCATGGTTTCGCCGTTATGGTTTTGCGCTGCGAGCTGTAAAGTAATACCAAAATCTTGCCCTGAGTAGGTCATAGCAGTGCTACCAATGCCGCAGCCAGGGATCACACTACTACTTATTAGCGCAAAATCAGAAGGTGCAAAACGCCCCACTGGATTGGTTTGCCCCACCACATTGCCTGCACCTTGATAATCGCCATCCACTATCCCAGCATTAATGCTGATCACACCCACTTCATCGTAGGTGTAACTCACATCAGCCACCCCATTATTAAAGCTTGCGGCGGCATCCACATTTAAACTACCACTGACACCGCCTGCCGGTGCAATCATCTGAGCAAGTGTTAGTTCTGGGAACTCACCCGCAAAATGGGCGGCATTTGGGTTGTCATCAAGCGCATCAAAGTTATCGGGCTGGCCATCGTTATTAGTGTCTTCACCTGCCACCCATTGCTTGGCGCTGAGTCGCACAGCAAACGGCTCGCCGGTTAAACGTAATAAGGGCCCTGAGGCATCACTGGCAAAAGTGGATTTATCTTCACCGATAAAGTCCATGCTTAAACCAAAGGGGCGAAT
>JBGTXC010000150.1:0-2429 GCA_041937835.1 Alteromonadaceae bacterium
AGGCGGCTAACACCCCAGTTGGGGCACAAAATGAATTGATTGCCATTTTAGCCCCGATGCGTGGCGACATCATTTACCGCGATTAAGCAATAAAGCCGCTCATCCTAAAGCGACTCACTCGGCGTTTGGTGAAAATCCTCAGCAAATGCCGCAGCGCCATTTAAAATGGCGCGACCAACACAGGCGATGTCTATTGCGCCAGTCTTTACTAATGTGTCTATGCTTGTGCCTTGGGTGATACCACCCACGCCAGCCACAGGAATCCTTAAATGGGGCTTGATGGCGCTTGCCTCTGGCACTAAAAAGCCTTCAGTAGGGCGACCATCCGGTAATTGCCAGCCGCCAATCCCAGATGAAATATTAATTAGATCAGCACCGGCCTCTTGCATGGCTTTGGCGTACCACAGGCTATCAGCAGGCGTTATGCCGCCATCAAGCCATTCACAACCTGGCATGCGCACACTCACGATGAGCGCTGGCCAACGGCTTTTTAGCGTTTTGATGAGGTGTAGCAGCCAAGCGGCTCGGTTTTCGCGGTTACCACCAAATCGGTCTTGGCGCTGATTAGTAAGTGGACTGAGTAATTGATTAAGTCCATAGCCATGGGCTGCATGAAGCTCAATGCCTTTAAAGCCTGCACTCACAGCGTGCTCTGCTGCCTTTATAAAAGCATGATGCCATGAATCAAAATCGGTCTCAGTCATCACGCGTGATGCAGGCCCAGAGCCGGTTGGACTTGGCACTTTAATGCCACTTGGCGACATCACATCTGGGCTCACTTTTACTTTAGCGCCACCATGGTGTAACTGAATGATGCCAAGGGCATGATGTTGGTCAATTAAAGTAGCGAGTTGGCGTAACCCATCAAGGCAAGTGTCGTCATGTATGCCAAGTTGATCTGGGTTATCACGTCCGTTTTTATCTACAAAACTGTATTCCACAAAACACACCGCTGGCCTTACCTGCAACAAATTACGGTAATGGTTAAGTGTGTTCTCTGTCACATACCCTTCTGCGTCAGCCGTATTTGAGTGCATGGCCGCAATAGCAAGGCGATTGGGTAAGGTGTGCTGTCCTAAAGAAAGAGGAGAAAAACGATTCATACAAACGGGAACAAAATGCAAAACGTCATGCTAAGCCAAAGCAAAAGGGTTTGTCATCCTTTTGCGATGTGACAAGCCCTTGTGAAGTGTACGTTGTGTAGAGGCGCTCTATCCTTAGAGCTTTATTTTTTAGGTTTTAGTTTGGTTGCTGACCAGGCGTTCGCCTTGAAGTGTTAAAGTACGCCATAACCACTCTAACGGCCCTTGTTTGAAGTAACTCAGCCAAATGGCCGTTAACATAAACTGGGCAGCCCAAATAGAAAGCACCAACAAGATTTGCTCGGCTCGTGATAAATGCCCAATTAGGCCAAGCCAGTAGCACACACTGCTGGCAAGTAACGTCTGTAATATGTAGTTACTGAACGCCGTACGCCCAAGAAGGGCAAATGCCGAAGTAAGATGCTTTAAAAGCCCAGCACGTAACACCAGCATAAGCACGCAGGCGTAACCAAAGGACACTAAAATACTGCCCCAATAATTGTATTGGCCGCCGGCAAAGAGACTGTGCATCACATCAAAGTCATGATGAAGATTAAATTGCACGCCATGAAGCACGATGTAAAACCCAAGGGTTAATGCACCAAGCGCTACAACCACGTAGCGTTGCCAAGACCATTGCTGAGTGAAAAAACCACTTTTGTAGAGTGCCATACCAAGCAGCATTAAACCGCTCACCCGCCACATGCTTGCAAGTAGTAGGACTTGGGTTTGCATCATCAAGGCATCATCCGCGCGTTCAACCACACCACTGACAACCCCATTTTGGTAATTGGCGATTTCTGCTTTCATTGCCATCACACTGGGTTGCCAAAATTCCGTATAAACCACTAACCCTTCAGCTGTGACTGACGCCATATTGAGTTGAAATAACCAGGTTAATGCGCTGGGGATGGTTAAAAATAACAGCCCAATGCCAAGTAACTTGGTGGGTTGGGCATGCCTAAGCGGGGCCATTAATAAGCCACACACTGCATAAGTAAAGAGAATGTCGCCATACCATAAGCCATACGCATGTATGAGACCAAACGCCATTAACCACAGCATGCGCTTTTGATGGCGTTTTTGTTGCGTGGCTAAGGGCAGGCGTTTTTGCGCCATTCCTTGGAAGTATAAAAGAATGCCAGCACCAAAAAGAGCGCTAAACAGCGTCATAAATTTTTGGTCAGCAAGCACATGGCTTATCAGCCAAATCAGTTTATCCGCGCCGGTAAAACTGCCCCACGCGGTGGGGTTAAAATAAGCGGCACTTGGCATCGCAAAAGACTGAATGTTCATGATCAAAATGCCCATCAAGGCAAAGCCGCGGATCACATCTAACGCGTGGAT
>JBGTXC010000150.1:2439-6960 GCA_041937835.1 Alteromonadaceae bacterium
GTTGTTAGGCGCATCTGTATTATCTGCATGTTGAGCAGTATCGTGCGCGTGATTAAGAGGAGAGCTGTGTTCAGTCGGAGATTGAGCGTGCAAAGGGAACTGCCTTGTGTGTTGTGCCTAAGGTTACTCTAATAGGCTCTAGCTGGCTTTAACAGAATGACTTTGCAAGCAAATGTGTCTAAACGGGAGTGTGCGTGTTAAGTATGCAGCGCTCAGCTAATGTGAGCGTGATGTGTAAGTCTCTATTCGCATCAGCAGCAAAGTGGCAACAGCAATGCCTAAGCCATCAAACAATAAATCCATCAGATCAAAAGTGCGGGTGGCGAAAAATCCTTGCGAAAGTTCTTCTAGCAATACGACCGCACTGACAATGGGCACCGCTAAAAAGAGCTGAGCCTTGCCAACGCTTACTTTTTTAAAGCCAGTTGCCATGACCGCCAAAGCGGTGAGCGTTCCGAACAGCACAAAATGACCGAGTTTATCGCCATAAGGAATGGCGCGCACCAAATCAAAAAACACACTGCGTTGCCCAGTGTTGGCAAGATATATGATGTACCCCAAAAAGACCAAAAAACCAAAGCAGGCTAGTTTTATAGCAAGTTTGTACAATGGTTTTGGGCCATTAGCCTGTTGTGGGTGCATCGCCATCGGGGGTTATAAAGCCTGTTGTTTTTGCGCTAAAAAAGCACGTGCGGCGTCATCTAAGCTGCGGTTAGATACATACGCTTTGTGCTTACCTTGATAAATTAGCCAGCCTTGCTCTGTAGGGGCTATGTCAGTCACATTTTGCCATAGGATTTCACTTTTTACGGCTGCAGACTCAGTCGTTATGCCCTCATCCGTGATAGTTAAGGTAAGCTGACTATTAGCAGCGCGGCTCATCATTTGCCTTGCTAACCACCATGCACGGTGAAAGCGGGTGCCGAGTGCCTCGATAATGGCAAGGGTCATCATAAACCAACCAACAAAACTCAGCTCACCGCCAAAACCCACTAACAACCAACCAAAAAAGCCAAAAGCAATGGCTTTCGAATATGGGCGCCAACCTTGATGCTTCGGGACTGACTCATCATACGTCTCACTAAAGTGTGTTTTATCAAGGGTATAGCGTGTGGTGTAGTTAAATGGCGTTGTCATGTGCGTGTCGGCTGAGTAAAACGAGGCGCTATGATAGCAAAACTGGCATGAGTGCCAACTCCTTTACTCAGGCTTTTGTCTCATAAAAGAGGTCTCTGCATGCCACCAAAGTTGGTGTGATAAACATATTGTTTACAATCTTTTGCAAATTCTTTAACCCCAGAGTTGGGTGCCTTTGGCGTTGATTAAAGCATGCAGATTATCACTTAAAATTCACTTTACTGTAATAAAAACATTCATTTAAAGGCTCATTTTCATTCGTTTACAGAGCAGTTTGCAAATCATGCTGTTTGACTCTTGTACACAGAAAAGAACGCTTTGTGAATGAAAGGTTAACAAAATCAAGTGGGCAACCAAGCAAAGCAGGCAGGATGAACTAGCCTTTTAGTCCGGCTTTGGTCATAGCTGTTAGCGAAAAGGTCGTTAAATGTCGTCAACGTGTTTAGACCGCTCGTTATATTGCCAACTCCAGCAGTGTTTTAATCATTTAAATAATTGCTAAAACAGCAACTGAAGGAGCACTACCTCATGGGACGTTCACCCAAACAAAATAAGTCACTTCTAGCACTCGCCGTTGCCGGTGTGTGTGGTTTTTCTCAGCTCACCATGGCGCAAGAAGTGCCGGTGATCCTCGCGGACGCTGACCGCGCAGTAAAAGATCAATACATAGTGGTATTTAATGCCCCACCTAGCCCACTGAATATTGCTAGTGCGGCGGATATGTCGAGCTTTGCAAAAAGCCAAGCAGACAGCATTGCCAACGAATTTAATGCCCAAGTCCAGCGCTATTTTAAAGGCGGTTTTAATGGCGCGGTCATGAAGATGAACATGCGCCAAGTGCGCAAGATGAAGAAAAAATACCAACAAATTGCCTTTATTGAACAAGACCAATATGTGCAAGCTACACCGATTCAAGCACAAGGTGACCAAGGTAGCCCAACGTGGGGCATCGACCGTGTTGACCAACGTGACTTGCCACTTGATAGCAATTATCACTGGGATTATGACGGCACAGGCGTAACCGCTTACGTTATTGATACCGGTGTGCGTAACAGCCACAACGAATTTGGCGGCCGCTCGGTTAGTGGTTGGGACTTTGTCGATAATGACTCAGATGCGTCAGACTGTAATGGTCACGGTACGCACGTAGCGGGCACCATAGGTGGTAGCACGTACGGTGTTGCTAAAAACGTTAACATTGTGGGTGTACGGGTCCTTAACTGTAGTGGCTCTGGTACTAACTCAGGCGTGATTGACGGCGTAAACTGGGTAGCCAGTAATGCATCGGGTCCATCGGTTGCCAACATGAGTTTAGGTGGCGGCGCATCATCAGCCCTTGATACAGCGGTTAATAACGCCGTAGCTGCAGGGGTGACCTTTGTAGTGGCAGCAGGTAATGACAATTCAAACGCCTGTAACTACTCACCAGCGCGTGCGGCAAGTGCAATCACTGTTGGGTCAACCACCAGCTCTGATTCACGTTCAAGCTTTTCTAACTATGGTTCATGCTTAGACATTTATGCACCGGGTTCGAGCATCACATCAGCGTGGTATAACTCTAACTCATCGACTAACACCATCAGTGGTACGTCAATGGCGGCGCCTCATGTTGCTGGTGTGGCAGCGTTATACTTGCAAGAAGATTCATCGCTGTCGCCGGCACAGTTAGATTCACTGTTAAGTAGCCGCGCAAGTAACAACCGTGTGTCGGATGCAAAATCAGGCTCACCTAATAAGTTACTCTACTCATTGCAAGGTGGCGACCCAGGTTGTGAGCCAAACTGTGGCCCAAGTGAAACTGAGCTGACATCAGGTCAAAGTGTATCAGTATCGGGTGCGTCTGGCTCAGAGCAATTGTACTTTATTGACGTACCCAGTGGCGCAAACAGCCTTGATGTTAATATGAGCGGTGGCTCAGGCGATGCGGATATTTACGTCAACTTTGGTAGTACAGCCACACGCAGTAACTACCAGTGTCGTCCATACAAAAACGGCAACAACGAAAGCTGTAGCTTTAATAACCCAAGCGCAGGCAAGTGGTCCATCATGGTCCACGGTTATTCAAGCTTTAGCGGTGCAAACTTATCAGCAACCGTGGGCACAGGTGGCGGTGGTGGTAACCCAAGCTGTAGCGATGCCAACTGCCTTGAAAACGGCACGCCTTTATCTGGTTTATCGGCGAGCACTGGCGCCCAAGATTTTTATAAAATCGTAGTGCCTGCAGGTAGCACAGTGTCAATTTCGACGTCAGGCGGCTCTGGTGATGTGGACTTATACGTGAAAAAAGGCTCACAACCTACTACCAGCAGCTATGATTGCCGCCCTTACCGTTGGGGTAACTCTGAAACCTGTACCTTAACAAATACAGGTTCGACAGATGGCACTTACCACATCATGCTTCGCGCTTATAACGCGTACAGTGGTGTAACGTTAGAAGGCTCCTACTAATCACGTAGTCAGTCATTAGCACAACTAAAAGCCCAGCAAATGCTGGGCTTTTTATCTTTTAAAAGTGCCGCGTGGGTGTTTGTTAATATAAATCGTCGTCTGGGCCAAAATGCATCGTTTGGCGCTCCAGTTCGCTAAAGCGTGCGGTGAATAACCGTTTGTCTGTTAATCGCCTCACAATGGCGGTGTGACTGGTGTGATCCACCACCACAACTTGCGCCGGCTCTAAATGAAAATCCACATGCATTCCGGGTACGACATCGTATTCTTGCATGAAAACCTCCTAGACATTTGGTTGTTACCCTTGCCTAGCAAAGTATAGATGCCGCCATTAATGCGCGCGAGCAAGTACCTCACCTAAGGTTGCTTTTAAATCTACCAAGCTCATGGGTTTGGCTAAATACCCGTTCATGCCGATGGCTAAGCACTTTTCTTTTTCCCCTTTCATGGCGTTGGCCGTAAGCGCAATGATGGGAATGAATTGATAAGGGGCTTTACTTTGCCTAATGGCTTCTGTGGCACTGTAGCCGTCCATTACAGGCATTTGGCAGTCCATTAAAATGGCGTCGTAGTCATTAGTGTTAAGTGCCTCCAGCGCCTCTTGCCCGTTATTCACTAAGGTGTAACTCACGGTGAGTTTTTGCAGCATTTGCTCAATCACAATTTGGTTAACCGGGTTGTCTTCGGCCACCAGCACAGTCACATCATGTAGCTCAGGCGTTATGACTTTGGGCTTTTCTGTGGGCGCTTTTGGTTCACACAAAGTGACAGGCAAAGACACAGTAAAGGTCGTGCCTTTTCCTTCTTTACTGGACACACTTATATCACCCCCTAAAAGCTGAGCTAAATGTTTGGAGATGGACAAGCCAAGCCCAGTCCCCCCGTATTTGCGACTGGTGGAAGAATCGGCTTGATTAAAAGGCGTAAAGAGGTTTT
>JBGTXC010000151.1:0-6907 GCA_041937835.1 Alteromonadaceae bacterium
CGCAAGTGGCTTACCTTAAGGGGATTGCCAGTGCGCCGGGAATTGCGATTGGGCAGGGATATGTGGTGGTGCCCCAGTTTAGTTTTGAAAAAGTAGCCATTACGAAAACAGACGATATCTCAGGGCAAATTAAAGCGTTTCATAGAGCTGTGGCGGCAACGCGGCGTGAGTTTCAAATTCTTTCTAAACAATTAGCGGATGACACCCCCAAAGAAGCGCTAGATGTGTTTTTTGTGTACCAGCAATTATTAGATGCCCAAAGCTTGGGGGACAGTGTTGAAGCGGAAATAAACGCAGGCCTTACAGCAGCAAGTGCCTTAAAAAATGTGGTGGAGCGTTTGGTGGCAGAATTTAGCCAAATGCAGGATGCCTACTTAAAAGAGCGCGCTCAAGATGTTAAAGACATTGGCTTGCGTGTTCTATTCCATTTACTGCACCAAGAAAAGCCTCAGCGTGATTTTCCAGATAACGCCATTTTAATTACAGATACGCTCACACCAAGCATGCTGGTGGATGCCCCAAAGGATAAACTCAAAGGGGTGGTGAGTGTGTATGGTGCGGCGAACTCTCATGCCTCTATCCTCACAAAAGCCATGAATATTCCGGCTATTTGGGGCATTAACGATGTGCCTTTAATGCCGTTTGAAGGGCAAAATGTGGTGCTAGATGCCTACACCGGGCGTTTGTATGTGGCCCCTACGGCAAACCTGATCCGTGAATACCAAGCACTTAAAGACGAAGAATCCCAACTTGCAGAGCTGTATCACTCTGAAGCGGGGATGCCGTCCATCACCCAAGATGGTGAGCATTTTCACTTAATGCTCAATGCTGGGCTGGAAGTGGATGTGCCAAGCGAAGAGCTTATTACCGATGGCGTGGGGCTATTTCGTACCGAAGCTTGGTTTATGCAGCATCATTATTTTCCATCGCAGCAAATGCAAACTGAGTACTACCGTAAAGTATTGAGTGATCACCACCCAAATCCTGTGGTGATGCGTACCTTAGACATTGGCGGTGATAAAGCGCTGGCCTATTTTAATGTGGCTGAAGATAACCCATTTTTAGGGTGGCGAGGGCTACGCATGATGCTGGATCACCCTGAGTTATTTTTAGATCAGCTTAAAGCCATGCTAAGGGCCAATGCTGGCTTAGGTAATTTAAAAATTATGCTGCCTATGGTCAGTAGTGTGAGTGAAGTTATCGACGCCAAGCGGTTGTTAAAGCAAGCTTATTTTGAACTTGAAGAAGAATGGCAAGACCTACAAGAGCCATTAGAAATGCCAGAGCTTGGTATTATGATTGAAGTGCCTTCGAGCGTGTTTTTAATGCCAGAGTGGGCCAATGAAGTGGATTTTTGCTCGGTTGGCAGTAATGACTTAACCCAATATCTCCTTGCGGTGGATCGCACCAACAATCGCGTGGCAGAGTTGTTTGACCCTTTCCATCCGGCAGTGCTTAGGGTGCTTAATCAAATTGCGCGCCAATGCGAGTACCATGAGTTGCCGTTTAGCTTGTGTGGTGAGCTTGCCGCAGAGCCGGAAGGGGCATTATTACTCTTGGCGATGGGCTTTCGCGTGCTCAGTATGAATGGTGCCAGCATTGAAAAAATCCGCTGGGTGCTGCGCCGCTGTGATACCATGGTGCTGGAACAATTATTAAAGCATTGCCTCGGTGCAACGGATGCCAAAGCAGTCAAACGTATTTTGCGTCATTACATGAATGAGCAAGGGTTTGATCACATACTTTATAGCTTAACACCCCAGCCGCAGGTAAACACAACCCACTGATTTGAGGTCCCATGGCAGACTGGATAAGCCTATTTTTGTTATGTATGTTGATGGGGTGTGCAGTGGGCTTTTTAGCGGGCTTACTTGGCATAGGCGGCGGCTTAATTATTGTGCCAGCGCTTAGCTACTTATTAATGCAATTTGGTGTGATTGACGCCAAATTAGCCATGGTCTCTGCCATTGCCACTTCGCTGGCAACCATCATTTTTACGTCTTCTTCTTCTGCACTGGCGCACCATAAAAATCATAATGTGCCTTGGCAACATGTGCCTTGGGTCTTTGTTGGGGTTGGCGCAGGTGCTGTTGCCAGTGGCTTTATTGCCCCTTTTATTGCGGGTAAAACCTTAAAAGTGGTGTTTTCACTGGCCATGCTTTTCATTGCCATCAAAATGTTTTTAGCCAAAGGGCAAAGCGGCGAAAATCGTCCTATGCCACACCCAATTGGCTTAACCATGTCTACGTCAGGACTTGGGGTACTCAGCGGGCTGTTAGGCATAGGTGGCGGGGCATTAATTGTGCCGTATTTATCGCGTTTTAATATTGGTTTAAAGCAAGCTATTGGTGCTGCGGCTGCCTGTGGTATTGTAATCGCCTTACTGGGCTCGGTGAGTTACATCATCACTGGGCTTAAGCACACTCAATTGAGTGATGGCTTTTTAGGGTATGTGTATTTGCCCGCGTTACTAGGTGTGGTGCTCACATCTATGTGGCTGGCGCCTTTTGGTGCGAAAGCCACCCAAGTCTTGCCTGTGGCAAAAATAAGAAAAGTGTTTGCGGTGCTGTTAGTGGTTATCGCATTGAGGATGTTGTTGAGTTAAGGATGTAATATGGCATTGCCGTTCCCAGAGATTGATCCCGTTATTTTTTCATTAGGGCCTGTGTCCGTACGCTGGTACGGCGTGATGTACCTAATCGGTTTTGGCTTAGCCTTATTATTGGCAGAGCGCCGCGCTAAAACCTTACCTGATTGGAAAAAAGAAGATGTCAGTGACCTACTGTTTTACGGCATGCTTGGCGTCATATTAGGCGGGCGCATTGGTTATGTGCTCTTCTATCAGTTTGATTATTTCTTAGAAAACCCCTTGTATCTACTTCGCGTGGACCAAGGCGGCATGTCATTCCATGGCGGAGCACTTGGGGTGATCACGGCCATCATCGCCTTTGCTAAATTACGGGATAAATCGATTTTTGCCGTAGGGGATTTTGTGGTGCCACTGGTGCCGTTAGGTTTGTTGGCAGGACGCATTGGTAATTTCATTAACGCCGAATTATGGGGGCGCACCACAGACGTACCTTGGGCGTTTGTATTCCCAGGAGCCGGCCCAGAGCCACGTCACCCATCACAATTATACGAAGCCTTTTTAGAAGGCTTGGTGCTGTTTTTAATTCTCCAGTGGTTTATTAAAAAGCCTCGCCCTGCAGGCAGTGTGGCGGGTGTATTCTTGTTTGGGTATGGTTTTTTCCGCTTTATGGTGGAGTATGTTCGCGAGCCAGACGCGCACTTAGGCCTGTTTGGTGGCGTTATTTCAATGGGGCAAATTTTAAGCTTACCTATGATCATCGGCGGCATTGGTCTCTTTGTGTGGGCTTATAAATCGCAGCAAAAGGAAGTGACAGCATGAAACAATATTTAGATTTAATGCGCCTTGTCAAAGACACAGGCATTAAAAAAGAAGACCGCACAGGTACAGGCACATTAAGTATTTTTGGCCACCAAATGCGCTTTGATTTGAGCGAAGGCTTCCCGTTAGTGACCACTAAAAAGTGCCACTTGCGCTCTATCATTCATGAGCTGCTGTGGTTTTTAAATGGCGACACTAACATTGCCTATTTAAAAGAGCAGGGCGTGTCTATTTGGGATGAATGGGCCACAGAAGAAGGTGAGCTTGGCCCTGTGTATGGTGCTCAGTGGCGCTCTTGGCAAGGGCCAAATGGTGAGGTGATAGACCAAATTAAAGAGGTCATTAGCCAAATCAAAACTAACCCAGATTCGCGCCGCCTGATTGTGAGTGCTTGGAACCCAGCCGTGTTGCCTGATACCCAATTTAGCCCGAAAGAAAACGCGGCTAATGGTAAACAGGCTTTACCGCCTTGCCATACCTTATTTCAGTTTTACGTGTTAGACGGCAAGCTTTCGTGCCAGCTTTATCAGCGCAGTGCAGACATCTTTTTAGGTGTGCCATTTAATATTGCGAGTTATGCATTATTAACCATGATGATGGCGCAAGTATGTGATTTAGAGCCAGGTGACTTTGTGCACACCTTTGGTGATGCTCACTTGTATTTAAACCATTTAGAGCAAGTTGACACCCAGCTTGCTCGTGAGCCCTTTGCCAAACCGACCATGAAGATTAACCCTGAGGTTAAAGACATTTTCGCCTTTAAATTTGAGGACTTTGAGCTAGTGGATTACCAAGCGCATCCGCACATTAAAGCGCCTGTGGCGATTTAATCCGGGCTTATCAAAAAAGCGGCACTGGTTCACACCATGCCGCTTTTTTAGTTTTTGTGCCTGTTATTTGGTCACTTAACACAAAAGGCGGTAATTAATGCTTGTTAAAACGATGTAAAACTCGCTAGATTAAAGACTCATAAAAAATAATTAGAAAAAGGTGGTCCTATGCAGTTAAAAGCCGTCATTCCAGTTGCGGGGTTAGGCACACGAATGTTGCCAGCAACCAAAGCAATCCCGAAAGAAATGCTGCCAATAGTGGATAAACCTTTAATTCAATATGTGGTGCAAGAGGCCATAGACGCAGGCATTAAAGAAATTGTGCTTGTGACCCACGCCAGTAAAAACTCCATCGAAAACCATTTTGATACCAGCTTTGAGCTTGAAGCCACCCTTGAACAAAGGGTTAAGCGCCAATTATTAAGCGAAGTACAAAGTATTTGCCCAGCTGATGTGACGTTAATCCATGTGCGCCAAGGGGAAGCCAAAGGGCTAGGTCACGCCATTAGCTGCGCAAGACCCATAATCGGTGAGCACCCTTTTGTGGTGATGTTACCGGATGTACTGATTGACGATGCCCACAGTAATTTAGAGCGCGATAACCTTGCGGCTATGATCAGCCGTTTTGAGCAAACTCAGCGTGCGCAAATTATGGTTGAGCGTGTGCCTGAAAGTGACGTTAATAAGTTTGGCATTGTAGACATTAACGGCCATGCCCTTGAAGAGGGCGGCTTTACGCCACTTGAGAGCATCATTGAAAAACCAGCCCTTTCTGAGGCACCGTCAAACCTTGCTGTGGTAGGGCGCTATGTGCTCCCTAAAGCCATCTGGCCACTATTGGCAGAAACGCCAGTAGGCGCGGGTGGTGAAATTCAATTAACCGATGCCATTGCCATGTTGTTGGACTCACAAGAAGTGGAGGCGTACCAAATCCAAGGTAAAAGCCATGACTGCGGCAGTAAGATTGGTTATATGAAAGCGAACATCGAATATGCCCTTCGTCGCGATGAATTAGCAACCGAGCTAAAACCCTTCATAAGCGCTTTAATGTCTTAATCACCCTAGTATCTGGCACTTTTTTTGCTTTCAAGTAGGAGTAATTGAATTAACGAGGTCCCCTATGGCAAACCACAGTGTCAGACACCGCCCAATTTTAGGTGCATTAGTGTGCACCTTACTTGGCGCATGTAGCACAGCGAATCTTATGCCAGGTGGGCAAGTGGACGTGATCCCTAGGGCCAGTTACCAAGCTGAACTCAGCCCTAACACCATTCACACCTATGCCCAAGCGATGACGCAACAACTGGTGCAAAGTATGGGAGAGTTACAGCCCTCCGCGACCATTGCTGTCGGCACCTTCTTGCCGCCAGACACCTTGTCTCATCAAGTGGGCAGTGCTGAGCACTTAGTGGCGTTACAAATGCAAGAGTCACTCTATACCACGTTAACCCAATTAGGTTTTGAGCTCGTGGACTTTCGTCTGCGCCAAGGCATCGGCATTGAAGCAGGGCAAGATGCCATGCTAACCCGCTCTTTGGATAAGCTCGCCAGTAATCAACAAATAGACTATTTTTTGACGGGCACCATCAGCACCCAGCAAGACGCCTACATAGTGAATGCGCGTTTAGTGGATAACCGTCAAAACACCATCATAGCTGCCGCCACCGAACTTTTACCTGTGAACCTGATGTGGTCAACCGATAAAGTTCAGCGCCGTCAAGGTGCGCTATACCGTAGTGAATATTAAGGGGTAACACCATGAAAGCGATGAAATTGACTTTATTAAGTGCGCTAGCCTTTGGGTTAACCGGCTGTGCGTCCATGGCTAAGTGGCAAGACTATTTCGCCAATGAACGCCAAGAAGCGAAAGCAGAATACGAGCAAAGCACTGCCAAAGAGGCTGAAAAAGCCACTCATCAACATGCCCGTATTGTGAACCAAGCGCCGTCGTCGGATTATTTTCAGGCCATGCGTGTGGACATGCAGCCGCAAAAACGCAAAGCGCAAAACATCATCGACTCCGGCGCGGAGGTGGTCGTCACGACGAATCCCGGTTGCCTGCTTCAAATCCAATCAGGCCTGCGCAAGGCCGGAGCGCATCACATCCGCGCTATTCACATTGCGGATTATCTGCTCGAAGTCGGCACAGCCGACGACTGATTTGCACTTTCCGCGTGCGTTTGGATGGGGAGTCGGTATTTTGTCGCCGCATGCGGTCGAGCGCAGAATCACAGGCTCTTTTTGAAAAGGCGCAGCAATGGATTCCGGGCGGGGTGAATTCCCCCGTGAGGGCTTTTCGCGCTGTCGGCGGCAATCCGTTTTTCGCCGTGCGCGCCAGCGGTGCCACGGTTTGGGACTCGGACGATAACGAGTACATCGATTATGTGGGCACTTGGGGGCCGGCGATTTTGGGGCACGCCCCGAGGGTGGTTGTCGAGGCGGTGCAAAACGCCGCCGAGCATGGGACGAGTTTTGGCATCCCGAATCCGCTCGAGGTCCGCATGGCGGAGTTGGTCGTCAACGCAGTGCCGTCGGTGGAGAAGGTGCGGATGTGCAACTCCGGCACCGAGGCGACGATGTCGGCGGTCCGCCTGGCGCGTGGCTTCACCAAGCGCAACAAAATAATCAAGTTCGAGGGCTGTTACCACGGCCACGTTGACTCGCTGTT
>JBGTXC010000152.1:0-6857 GCA_041937835.1 Alteromonadaceae bacterium
TGTGATGGCATCACACTGGCATAAGGTTGTCATAACGTTCTCCATGTTGTGAGCCTTAACTTTATGCCCATTGCTCTGATAGCTGTATTCACACTTGTCACTAATGTGATGTGACATTTGTCATAAATTGAATCCCTTGAGGCAAAGAGGGCACATAGGTAAACTTGCTAAATACTTAATTACATTGAGAACACCATGGTTAAATCGTCACTTATTTCAGCACTTACAGTGGGCATCACGTTAGCAACAACCAGTGCTTTTGCCGCCATGCCCTATGGGATGGCTCCGGATGCCAAAGAGGCCGCCTTGTTTGCCCCTGGCATCATCACCACACAAAGCCACTTTGAAATAAATGCGGTATTTAATAAAAAAGGCGATCGTGTGTTATTTGCCCGTTGCTCGGATGACTTTAAAACCTGCACCATGATGTCGTCTTGGTTTAAGCATGGTCAGTGGCAAACACCCACTGCTTTGCCATTTGCCGGAGGTTTTTTAGAGGCCGATCCTTACTATTCGGTGGATGAAAAAACCATGTACTTTGTGTCTAACCGCCCTTATCAAGCGGGCGAACGCAAGGCAAGTTCTGTCAATTTATGGCAGGTCAGTGTGGATGGCGATAACTGGGGGATCCCACGTTATATGGCAGCACTTAGTTCGGATGCCAACGACTTATACCCATCAGTGACAAACAATGGCGATTTATATTTTCCATCGTTTCGAGATGGTAAACGCTTATTGTATGTTGCTAAAAAAACAGAAAAAGGCTTTTTAGCGCCAGAGGCTTTGCCTGAAGCTATGTTAGGTGAGGGGGCACAAATTGGTGATACGGTCGTGCTTGCTGATGGCAAAACCATCATTTTTAGCATGCGCCGTGATGACAGCTTAGGTAAAGGTGATTTATATGTCTCTTACAAAAAAGACGGCAAATGGACTAAAGCGAAAAGCCTTGGCCCTAAAGTAAATACTGCCGATCATGAGTTTACCCCGATTGTTTCGCCAGATGGCCGTTACTTATTTTTTACCCGTATTGAAAATGGCCGCGGTAATTTATACCAGATCCCATTAAACGCAGTACTTTGAATAACTACTTAGGGTGCTTTGACATAAGCACCTTTTTTAATCTTAAACCCATTGCAAGTGGCGACGTAATCGCTGGCTAATCGCCGTGGGTTTTTCCTCAAGCAAGCAGTGGCTTAAGCTATGCCAGATGCAATCTAAGATAAATTCTCTTTTATCAGCATCGTAATCTTCAAATCCATCAAATAGCTCGGCACTCATAAGCCTTCGAAATGTTGTGAGCTGCTCTGGTGATTTACAAAGCGCTGCAAAAAAGTGGGGCAGCAGGGTGGAATAGTCATTAAAGGTTTCAAGTAAGTGATCTGTGAGTTTGATTGCTGCAATTTTAGGAGCATGGCTTGTAGGCGGCACATCTTTAAAGCACGCATCTAATATCACAGCCACTAACAAGGCATCTTTATTTTTGTAGTGATTAAACAAGGTGCCATTGGCGATACCTAGGCTTGCGGCAATTGTGCGAGTGGTGGTTTTCTCAAACCCGCGAGTTTGAAAAGCGGTTCGGGCGTGCTCTAACAGGGTGGTTTTTAACATGGTTTTATTTTTAACCATACGTAAATTATCCACAAAAGCAACCAATGAGCGCGCTCATTACTATATCTGAGCGCGCTCATTTTGGCCTTGATGTGCCCTTATTAAAGGGGGGGAGGGCTTTTCAATTTATTTTGCTGTGTGTTTTTTATTCACAACCAGTGGGGTTTGCCAAGCTTTACGCCGAGCTTGCCATCACTAGCCGGTGCAGGCTGTGATAAGGGGTGAAAACTTCTTGCATTGAGCACTTAAAAGCACTTTTTGAATAGGTATTCTCACTAGTTGGTGAAAGGCTGCTGTGATTTTCGCCAAGGCTTCTTCAACCAATCGGCAAAACAAGGTAAACTGCCGCCCAATTTAGAGTCACTCGCAATAAACTGGAGTTCGTTATTTTATCCACGGCTAATATCACCATGCAATTTGGTGCTAAACCTCTTTTTGAAAACATTTCCGTTAAATTTGGTGAAGGTAATCGCTATGGCTTAATTGGTGCCAATGGCTGTGGTAAATCCACCTTCATGAAAATTTTATCGGGTGAGCTTGAGCCTAGCGCGGGTAATGTCTCTTACGACCCTAACGAACGTATTGCGAAGTTGAACCAGGATCAGTTTGCCTATGAGGCTTACACAGTCGTAGATACTGTGATCATGGGGCATAAAGAGCTGTGGGCTGTGAAATCAGAGCGTGATGCCATTTACGCTAAAGCCGACATGAGTGAAGAAGAAGGCATGCGTGTCGCAGATCTTGAAACTCAATTCATGGAGATGGACGGTTACTCAGCCGAAGCAAAAGCCGGTGAGCTATTACTTGGTGTGGGCATTCCTACTGAACAACACTACGGTTTAATGAGTGAAGTAGCCCCGGGTTGGAAGCTGCGTGTGCTGCTTGCTCAAGTGCTGTTTGCAGAGCCTGATATCATGCTCTTGGACGAACCAACCAACAACTTGGATATCTACACCATCAAATGGCTTGAAGACGTGCTTAACCAGCGCGACTGCACCATGATTATCATTTCGCACGACCGTCACTTCTTAAACTCAGTGTGCACCCACATGGCTGACATTGACTATGGTGAATTGCGTTTGTATCCGGGTAATTATGATGAATACATGCTAGCGGCCACCCAAGCGCGCGAACGTTTACTTGCTGATAACGCTAAGAAAAAGGCGCAAATCTCTGAGCTACAACAATTTGTGTCTCGCTTCTCAGCCAACGCATCAAAAGCTAAGCAAGCCACATCACGTGCTAAGCAAATTGATAAAATTCAGCTTGAAGAAGTTAAAGCGTCAAGCCGCCAAAACCCGTTTATTCGTTTTGTGCAAGAAAAGCAGTTATTTAGAAATGCCCTTGAACTTGAAAACCTGAGCCAAGGGTTTGATAGCACCTTATTCTCAGGCTTAAATGGCCTAGTTGAAGTAGGCGAGCGTGTTGCCATCATAGGTGAGAATGGCGTAGGTAAAACCACGCTGCTTAATACTTTAGCAGGGCGCATGGCACCAAAGTCAGGTACGTTTAAATGGTCTGAAAACGTAAACCTCGGGTATTACGCGCAAGATCACGCGGATGAGTTTGAAAAAGACATGAACTTGTTCGACTGGATGAGCCAATGGCAACAAGAAGGCGATGACGAGCAAACCGTGCGTGGATTTTTAGGGCGCATGCTGTTTTCTGCCAACGACATTAAAAAGTCAGTCAAGGTGATTTCAGGGGGTGAGCAAGGGCGAATGTTGTTTGGCAAGCTGATGATGCACAAACCAAACATCTTATTGATGGATGAACCTACCAACCACATGGATATGGAGTCCATCGAATCGCTGAATATGGCGCTGGAGGAATACGAGGGCACCTTGTTCTTCGTATCTCACGACCGCCAATTTGTATCGTCTTTGGCAACCCGCATATGGGAAATTAAAGACGGCCAAGTGATTGACTTCCAAGGTACCTACGACGAGTATCTTGCGTCACAAGAAAAATAACCTAAAGCCATGCTCTGCATGGCTTTTTTGTTTAAAATAGCCAAGAAGTAATCGTTCAAGTAAAGGAGTTGCCATGACAGTTGGCATTATTATGGGCTCACAGTCGGATTGGCCGACCATGCAGCACGCAGCAGATATGTTGGATAAATTTGGCATTAAATATGAAACCAAAGTGGTTTCAGCGCACCGCACGCCACAGTTATTAGCGGAGTATGCCGACAGTGCTCACGAGCGTGGTCTTAAAGTCATCATTGCCGGTGCCGGTGGTGCTGCGCACTTACCGGGTATGGCGGCTGCATTTACCAGTTTGCCTGTGTTGGGTGTGCCGGTTAAATCAAAGGCTCTCAATGGCGTGGACTCATTACTCTCAATTTGCCAAATGCCAAAAGGGGTGGCTGTGGGTACCCTGGCAATTGGTGACGCAGGTGCCGCCAACGCCGGTTTATTAGCGGCGCAAATCCTTGCAACGTCTGATGATGCTTTGATGGCAAAAATCGATGCGTTTCGTCAAACGCAAACTGATAACGTTCTTGCTAATCCAGATCCAAGCCTATGAAAACTGTGTTAGTCCTTGGCGCAGGGCAGCTTGCGCGCATGATGTCTTTAGCTGGCGCACCGCTGGGTTTAACCGTACTTGCTTATGACGTACGCAGTCAGCATGTGGTTCATCCGCTAACACTTGAGGTTAAACCCCTACCTCTTGAAACCGCGATTGATCAAGCCGATGTGGTGACCGCTGAGTTTGAGCACATTCCATTACCTATTTTAAATGTGTGTGAACGCCATCCTCACTTTTATCCGGGTAAAACAGCCATCACAGCAGGCGGCGACCGCGCTGCTGAAAAAGCACTTTTGGCAGATGCCCAAGTACCGTGTGCGCCTTTTAGTGTGTGTACGGATAAAGACAGTGTGTTTGCAGCCATTGCCAAACACAGTGGTGAGCTGCCAGCAATCGTTAAAACCTCACATGATGGCTATGACGGCAAAGGCCAGTGGCGTTTAACACCCGCACAGTGTGATGATGCGCTTTGGCTTGAAATGAGTGCCTATTTAGCATCAGGTGAAGGGCGAAGCTTAATTGTTGAAAAGATGATCCCTTTTGAGCGGGAAGTGTCCGTGATTGGGGTTAGAAACCGCCAAGGGGAAATTAAAACGTATCCTTTGACTGAAAACCAACACACTAACGGTGTACTCAGCTTATCCGCCGCTCTTGGTCAAGACGATGATACACAACAAAAGGCTCATGCGGCATTTAAAGCCATTGCTGAAAAACTCAACTATGTTGGCGTTTTAGCTATTGAGTTTTTTGATGTAGCTGGGGAGCTTTTGGTCAACGAGATTGCCCCGCGAGTGCACAATTCAGGCCATTGGACGCAACAGGGTGCGCCTTGTAGCCAGTTTGAAAACCACTTACGGGCAATTTGCGACTTACCTTTAGGGGATACGCGCTTATTACGCCCAACTGTGATGCTCAATGTGCTAGGCGAAAAAGCCATTCCGCAAACCATTTTGCAATTTCCAGATGTACTAAGCCACTGGTACGGTAAAACGGCGCGTCCTGGGCGTAAAATGGGCCATATTAATGTGTCTGCAGCAACACCGCAGGCCCTAGGGGAAACATTAAAAGGATTAAGTGACATACTCTCTGAGCATAGCTACCCAGGGCTGAGTGCCTTTGCTAAAAGGTTAGGTGCATGATCGCTGTGCGCTTTCGCCCTGTGGTTTTTGCGTTTTTCATGGCGCTTTTTATGTCGGGCTTTATGTCTTTGGTGATCTCAGTGTTTAATCTTGGGGTTGTCAGTGGCCTATTAGTGATTTGGTTAAAGGCGTGGCTATTTGCTTTTACCGTGGCATTTCCGACTGTGATTTTCGTGGCGCCTTGGGTGCATAAGATCACAGATGCGCTGATGGTAAAAAAATAACGGCACTTTTTTGTTTAAATATTGAACTAAACAGTGCGCCGCGCGGTCTATTTAATGGAAGCACAAGATGTGCTTTCGCTAATTGCTAGCGCAGAGTGTTTGGCCAGTCCTTGTACTGGCCTTTTTTCTGTCTGATTTTCTTGTAAGTCATTAAAAGCGTTGTTTTAATGAAAGGCATAAATATATGTCTTATGGATAATAATAATGACGCACACACGCATTTTGCTTAGCACCTTGATGGCGAGTATGGTTTTAGCCGGTTGTACCGCCACTCAATCACAGCAAACTTCCCAAGAAACCACGGTAATCGCACCCACTGCGCCAATTGTTGCTGAAAACACCTTTGTGGCGACTGAGTCAAACACATTGACACTCAAAAAAGCCATGGCACACCCAGATTGGTTGGCACGCTCTCCCATGGGAGCATATTGGGGCGTTGACTCAAACACCTTTTACTATCGTCAAAAGCGCTTAGGCAGTGAGTTACAAAATGTGTTTATGAGCGCCATTAATACGCCGAACTCTGCCACTGAAGTGGGGCTTGATGCGCTGCATTTGATTGGTGGTGACAACCAAGTATTTAACCAAGATAAAAGCAAAGTGCTTTATCAGTTTAAAGGGGATATTTTCCTAAAAACTGTGGCCACAGGCGAGGTGACTCAACTAACGAAAACCTCAGATTACGAAACTGCGCCGCAGTTTTTAAATAATGGCGACATGGTATATCGTCATGGCAATCGCCTCATGCGCATTGATCACACCACTTTCTTAGTGGATGAGTTAGTAAACCTAGCACTCAGTGATGCTCAAAGTGCTCAGTCTTCGAGTTCGGATTACATTGCCAAAGAGCAAGAAAAGCTGATTCAGTATGTGGCGCTTACTAAGCGTAACCAAAATGAACAAGATGCCTTTGAAAAAGCCATTAATAACTCAAACCCGTCTCGTGCTAACAACACCTTTTATTTAGGTGAGGGCAATCGCATTGTGGCTGTGTCTTTATCACCTAAAGGCGACAAGCTCATTGTGGTGACAACACCTTCGCGCTCATGGCGTGATGAGTCTGACATCATGCCTAATTACATTGGCCAAGATGGACGTATTAAAGCTGAAAAAGTCCGTCGCCGTGTTGCCGATGCCAAACCGCAAGAAAGCACAGTGCACATGATTGACCTTGATATGGGGTTGATTGACTCACTGGCATACAACACCTTACCAGGCTTTGATGAAGACGTACTAAAACAAGAGAAATCCGAAAACTATGCCCGCGATGGCAAAGTGTATGATTCAAAACCAAGCCCGCGCGCCATTAACTTAATGCAAGATTGGGGTTGGTCACAAAGTGCGATTCAGTGGC
>JBGTXC010000153.1:0-6836 GCA_041937835.1 Alteromonadaceae bacterium
AGTAATCATGCAGTTTCGCCATCGTATTACTCCAAATTACTTGATAGTTTCGCTGTTAGATTTGAAGAAACGGACTTTTTTCCCGTCTTCGAATCTAAAGCCTACACGGTCAGCCTTACCGGTAGCCGCGTTGAAGAGAGCAATGTTAGAAACTTGAATTGCAGCTTCTTTTTCAACAATGCCACCTGGTTGGTTCAGGGCCGGGACCGGCTTCTGATGTTTCTTAACCAGGTTGATACCTTCAACAATGACCTTACCAGCAGACAGGACATTTTTTACTTTACCGCGTTTACCTTTGTCTTTCCCGGTAAGCACGATAATTTCGTCATCACGACGGATTTTTGCTGCCATGATCGACTCCTTACAGTACTTCTGGGGCTAGTGAAACGATTTTCATGAACTTGTCATTACGTAGTTCACGAGTCACTGGGCCGAAGATACGAGTACCGATAGGCTGCAAGCTATCGTTTAGGATAACTGCTGCATTGCTATCGAAACGGATCAATGAGCCGTCTGGACGACGAACGCCTTTACGTGTACGCACCACTACAGCGTTTTTAACATCACCTTTCTTCACTTTACCGCGAGGAATAGCTTCTTTAACAGAAACCTTGATGATGTCACCAACTTCTGCGTAACGACGGTGCGAACCACCTAAGACTTTAATACACTGCACTTTGCGAGCGCCGCTGTTATCAGCAACGTCCAGCTGAGTTTGCATTTGGATCATCTTAATGTGCTCCGGTGTAGTTACAACGTGCCTTGAAATCCATTGAAATCAAGACGTTTTGATTAATTTCCACTCAAAAAACCAGAGTCTGGTAGGTTGAGGGCGAGCAATTGTACCAGCAAAGGGGGGTAAGTGGTAGGTTATTTTTTAATTAATTTGAGCGTGTTGCGCCGTATTTCGGGCGTTTGCAAAAGTAACAGCGGGAGATCAATAGGTTATAAATTATACAGGACAAATAAGGCCCTAACAGGCATTTTAAAATGACTTAAAAACACCTGTTAGCGCGTATTTTATCCCAAAGGGCTAAATTCCACCAAATAAGCTTTTCAGTTTGTCTTTGGCTTTTTCTTTCAGTTTGTCTTTCGCACGCTCTTTAGCGGCATCCCCAACGTCTAATTTCACTTTAGCGTCGTGGAACGGGCCTTTTAAACGCACTGGAATACTTAAGCCTTTGGCATCTTCGTTACCGCCTTGCCCTTGAATAGTTGCCACCAACTTTGGTTTCAAACCATAGTCGAGGTACGTTTTAGGTAAATCCACTGTACCTTCGCCTGTTAAGCGCAGTAGTGGGCTTGCAAGATTAAGGTCTTGGTTACGGGCAACGCCATTACTAATTTGAAATGTCCCGGTTAACGCAGAAAAGTCGGTTTTTTCGCTTTCATCAAAACTGGTATCAAGACCTGCTTGTTTGAAGTCACCCTTCAAAGCTGACTTTGCCGAGCGGATCAGCGCAGCGATGTTAGCCCCTTTCACGGCACCGTCTTTAAAATTAAAACCCAGCTCGCCAGCTAGGGCATTAACAAACTCTTTTTGAGATTGGCCTTGCGTAGTTAAAGCAAGGTTTAAGTTGCCTGTGCCCATTAACTTATTAAAACCAACAGCATCAGTGAGTAAGGGCTCGGCATCTATGCCGGTTAAGGTGAAATCGGTACTCACTTGATAAGGTTTTGCTGCGCCATTTAAAGTCACCTTACCGTTACCACTGCCCTGGTAGGCATTAAATTCACTCAGAGTTAAATCCAATGTGCCAGCATTTAAACGCGCATTCATGGCAGTCGTGCCTAGGGTGATGTCTCTCACCTTAAATCCTGTTGCCGCAATCGTTACATCTGCGTTAAGCGTTTTTAAGCCACTTAAATCAATCGCAGTGTCATCCCACACTATGGGTTTGGCCTTTTCTTCGGATTCTGGCTGTGGCGTAGCTTCTACTGGCTCAGGTAAATAGGGGTTTATATCCAGCATGCCTAAATCCACATTTGCAGCCACTTTTAAAGGGCTTGCCATGATTAAGCTTGCTTGACCTTTTACTGCTAACTCATCAAATGTGAGTACTAAATCACTGAGTGATGCCGTATTACCATTCAAACCAATTTTGGTAGCAAGGTTCATGGCGTTAAACGCGTTGTCTTTTGCACCTAATTGAATGTTTTGCCATGCTGTGAGTGATTTAACTGACGGCACATCTAGCTCAAGCGCCCCATCAATCACTTTGCCTAGCTCAGCCACAGTACCTTGGTAATCAAGTGATACTAACTCATTGTCTAAGGTGACTTCTGTGCTAAAAGTGTTGCCTTCAATGGCATCCGCTAAGTGGTCAATTTGGGCAGTCAGCGAAAACGTTTGCCCTTGGTAGGTCACATCCCCTTTTAAAGTCAGAGGTTGGTATAACGATGCAAGACCAATCGCCATATTAATTCCTGTTACCTGCTGGCTTTGGCCTGTCACACCATCAAGGAAGGTTAAGCTACCATCATAAATGGCAACTTCACCTAATTTGGCGTCAAACCCTTCTGGCAAAGTCACTGAGCCTGAAGGCGTTGAGCTTTTTTCTGCGGTTGGTGCTTGTGGGAATAATTGCCAGTTCGCTTTACCCTGTTGGTCTGTTTCTAAAAAGATCGTGGGCTTAGACATCACAAAGGTATCTATGGTCAGCTCACTGTTGAGTAAAGACAACCAAGGCACATGAATCGCCAATTGCTCCATCGAAATCATCTCAGCTTGGCTACCCGAAGCCATATTGCTCAGGCTTACTTGGTTTAATTCAATCGCCAGCGAAGGGAAAACGGCAAGCTCAGTCTCACCGGCAATTGCTAAGGTTCGGCCTGTGGTTTTCTGCACTTGGTCTTGAACTTGCTCAATAATGGCGTCTTTTGGGATAAAGAAAGGGGCCGCCACTATCAGCACCACAATCAGTAAAATAAATACACCAAGTACTTTTGCTAAGGTTTTCATTTTTAATCCTTTTTTACTCAACCTAAGGACATATTAGCTGGAACAGAGCGGTTTTACACTGCGCAAAAGGCAAGCAAACAAACTAAACTTGCTGCCACGCCCCTTGAGTCTAGTCGCAAAAGCCGTAATATCGCGGCTTTTTGCAAAGTGGCAGGCCTTTATGAAGACTTTATTAACCGCACCCACCAAGATGCAGCTTGCTGCATTTGAAAGTGGTATTTACCAACAGATCTTAAAACGCGTGCCAGATGTCAGTTTAAATTTATTGGCCATTAAAGTAGATGAGCCAACTCCTGACTTTACAACTTGGTGCCATGTTTTTTTAACTGCCCTTGATACTAAGCTCAACCGAGATTTATTGGATGAGCCGCAATTCCCTGTGATTGAGCAGCTGCGTACGCTGTTGATCAAAGCGCTTAAAGTACTTACGTTACGCCAGCTTAAGGTCGCACCCGTTGCTTTACTTGAAGCACAACTAGAAAACCCAGCTGCGGAGCCACTCAGGCTATTAGCTTATTACCAAACACTTAACCTAAGCAGTTTTAGCCAACTCAATGAGTTAGACCAAGGCGTGGTCTTAGCAAAACACAGCGCCAGCCATGATGTCAGTGTCTACGACTTTGACAGTGAATGGTTTGCCAGCACTCGCCATCAACGCGCTTTTCACGCTTTAGTGAGTGCCAACCCAGCGTGGCTTGATGATTGCTTTAGCCTGCTTGCTCAAATTGAAACCATCAAAGAGGCGGATTACCATAAGGTAGTTGATGCCTTTATCAAAGGCCACGACAGCGAGACCCGCCCCAATGTGTTTGTACTGAGCCAGTTACTCAGCGTCGCGCGCCCAGACGTATTTATGCCATTAACCACAGCCACCGCTGAGATCTTTGCCGATGCCTTTGGTAGCGCCAAAATTAAAGCAGATGACTTCAATGGCTACTGGCAAGCCATCATGCTAACGCGCACTATGCCTTACTTAGCACTTTGGCCAACAGACCACCCTCTGTACTCGGTCCGTGCATTCATCCCTTGGTTATTGCGCTTTGAAGACCCATTAAACCCGCATAAGTCGCGCTATCAGGCCAATTTAGAAAAGCCTGCGCGCAAAGGGCAAACCCGGAAAGTGAAAAAAGCCTCGCTTGAAGAAATGCTAACCCGCTACTTTGATGAGCATGATGTGCCTGCCCACATTCAAGCGAAAAAAGAAGCCATCATCAGTGAGGTGGAAAAAGGCCGCAGTATTCAAGACACCATTGCCCTTTTAAGAGTGATTTACGGTTAAGCACCTTAGTAAAGCGCTATGAGGCGGTGAAAGCCGCCTCAAAAATGTAACTAAATTCGTATATTGGTTATTTTCACTAGCTTCTTGGTACCAGTGCTTCTATATTTATTCCTTAAATAACAACAACGTAAGGGATAACAATGACAACCTGCCGCGCACTTTCACTTGCTGCTATCAGCGGTTTACTACTGACCACCAGCTTTCATTCATTAGCAGAAGTCACTGCCAATGTCAGTGCCACTTCTAATTACTATTGGCGCGGAGTAACACAAACAAACGACCGTGTTGCTGTATCAGGTGGTGTTGATTATGCCAATGAAAATGGCTTTTATGCCGGTGCTTGGGTGTCTAACGTCGATTTTGGTGAAACCACCAGCAGCAGCTATGAGCTTGATCTCTACGGTGGCTTTAGTGGCAGCGTGGACGACCTAGGCTACGACCTAGGCTACATCTATTACGCCTACCCAGATGCCAGCGACGACATTAACTTCTCTGAACTTTATGGTGCGCTTTCTTGGCATTGGCTTGAAGCAAAAGCCAGTTACTTAGTTGCAGCCGATAGCGCAGCAACATCAGAAGAAGACATGTTATACCTAGAGCTAAACGCCAGCTTTGATGTGTTTACAGACGCAACGTTTGCACTGCACCTTGGGCAATCTTCTGGTGACACAGTGCAAGAATGGTTTGGTGAAGATGACTACCTAGATTTTGGTGCCAGCTTAAGTAAATCAGGGTTTACCTTGGGATTTGTTAAAACTAACTTAGAAGACAATGACATCAAAGCTTATGTCTCTTACTCGCTGGATTTTGATTTATAACGCTCAGCATTAAACTAAAAAAAGCGCCTATTGGGCGCTTTTTTTAATTCGCTAAACTGTCAAAGGCGCGGCTCACTGCCTCTATTACCGCAGCATCAGAGTCTGGGTTAAGCGCCAAACATAAATCCGTACCTTGGCTCACCGATAACGTGTAAACAGGGCTCACTGCATCTAAGGTTTTGTTCGCTTTGTAGAGCTCGGCTTTCATGCCTGCTTTAGAGTTCACGATGAGGTCAATGCGCCCAGCAAATAGTTTTTGTAGGTTGGTGTCCATTTGTGAGGCAGGATCAATCTGCACTCCGTCCACAAAGCCCTTTTCTTTCAAGTGATGATGAATCCAATCATTGCGGTTAACGCCAATCACGGTTTCACGCAATTGGTTAATGTCATTGATGTTTTCAAGGTCAGTGCGGTGTTTAAGTTTATAAAAGTGCATCGCCACAGGTTTGATGATAGGGCAAAACCAAATGAACTTATTGACCCGCTCTTCCGTGCGGTACATGGAATAAATCGCCACGTTAGGCGTGGTTTCTGCAAGTTGATAACTGCGCGCCCAAGGGTAGAGGCGAATGTCATACTCAAGGCCTGCTTTGGTGAGCAAGTCTTTCACCGCTAAGGTGGCATCCCCAACAATCACGTTACCGTCATTGAGGTAATTATAAGGGCGCCACTCTTCAGTAACGACCAATAAACGCGGCACGGCAGCTAAACAGCTGGCGGTAAAAAAGGTGAGTAAAAAAATACATAGGCGCATTGCCTCAGTGTACTGAGAATCTAAAACCGAGGCAATGATTAGATTTTATGCAATAATCTCAAAAGCTTAAGGAACAGGATGACCTTTGCTTGCTTGCCACACGCGATACCATTGCTCAGGGTGCATACGCACATCAAGTGCCTTCAAGGCACCTTCTACCCGCTTGATGTTTCCAGTACCTAACACCACAGCAGGCGCACAAGGTAGCTGCCTAAGCCATGCATACACCACTTGATCTATGCTCTCTAAATCTAACTCTTGTTTGAGTGATTCAAGGGCACTGCGAACACGTTTTGCCTGCTCAGTTTGGGCATTAAATAGCTCACCACCCGCTAAAGGGGACCAAAACATCGGCGTTTGGCGATGTTCCTGCGCATAATCCAATGTACCATCATCTAATGCCTGCATAGCCAGTGGCGACATCTCAACTTGGTTAGTCACTAGTTCAAACGGTAAGCGCGACTGTAATAACGCCATTTGTGACACAGTGAAATTAGACACCCCAAAGTGCAACACATCCCCCGCCTTTTTAAGGGCCATAAAGGCCTCGGCGACGTCATCCGCATTCATTAAGTAATCAGGGCGATGCAGCAAAACCGCATCTAATCTGTCAGTGCCAAAATGTTTTAAGGATGCATGCACAGATTCAATGATGCTGGCTTTGGAGGTGTTGTAATGGTTAGTTTTACCGGCAAAACCATTGGCCTGCCATGCGGGCTTAATACCGCATTTGGTGATGATTTTGATCTCATCCCGAATACTTGGCTTTAATTTAAGCGCGTCACCAAACGCGGCTTCACACTGGTATTCGCCATATATGTCTGCGTGATCTGTGGTGGTGACCCCAAGGGCTATTAATTCTTCTAAATACGCAAGGCGCTGCTGCGGCGTCATCTGCCAGTCGAGTAAACGCCAAAAACCAGCCACGAAGGGGCTAAACAAAGGATGCATAGGTTATCTCCTAGAAAATGCCACCACAGCATACCCAATTTAGCGCAGCACCACCTTTGAATACGATGACAT
>JBGTXC010000154.1:0-6834 GCA_041937835.1 Alteromonadaceae bacterium
CTGCCTGAGGGGGACATGAAGGAAGCTTGCATTGAGCTTCCTGTGTGGAATAACGATACCGAGACAGTCAGGGCCCAGAATCCGCATCCGGGTCTGTTTAACGATGCGGTCGATTTTTTCCGAGTTAGGCCGAAATTGCCACGAACGTGTACGCGCCATCCCGCCTGTGAGCACCATGGCAGCCTCCACACCAATAGCGTGCAGCTGTCGTTACCGGCTGCCGCAACGACTACGATGCCGGAAGAAACGGCTTTGTCAACTGCCGCTTTTAACGCTGCAGAACCAGAAGGTCCGCCGAGGCTCATGTTAATAACGTCCATATTGTTTGCGATCGCCCACTCAATTCCGTTAATGATCCAGCTGTACTGGCCGGAACCGTCAGCGCCGAGAACTTTTACAGCGTAAAGAGATGCGCTTGGCGCAACGCCTAATACACCGACTGAGTTATTAAGAGCCGCAACTGTACCGGCAACGTGAGTTCCGTGAGAGTTGTTGTCTTGGAAAGGATTTGTTTCAGAAGGATTTCACCCAGAGCTTCAAAAATGACCCCCTCTATCTCCATGGCAGGAGAAAAAATACCGTTATTCTGATTATCACTGGCCAAAAGTGGCCAAAAATGGCCACAAAATTGGGGTTTGTAACTAAATTAGGTTCAATTTTAGGGTTTTGTATTTGTTTTAGTTACAAAGTGGCCACCAGAGGCCAAAAATGGCCACTCATACTGCCCTAAAACTGTTTACATATCGTGATAAAGAGATAAGAGAGGTGTCTATGGCTGTTATACGCGCAATTGAAGTGGGTTTTGGAACTAGCAGTGCCACTACGGGCGTAGCGTCATCTGGCTAGCCTATCATTAAAACATACCCGTCATTCATTAAAACCGCTTCAAATCACACTCTGATACGGTATATATAGCATCTATAAACACGCCTAAGCGTGCATATTTTATAACTGCCATGCGTAACTCAGCTTGGTAAAGAAGGTGCGATTATTACGCTCAAGCTTGGCAAAGGAATCATCTTTGTAAGCCGAATCTGAATAGCCTAAGTAAAACAGCGTTTGTGAGTTAATTTTATAACTGTAAATAAGCTGGGTGCTCATGTCAGTGTAGTTTTCATCGACGGCAAAGTACTGGTATAAATCTGGGTCTCTGGTCACGTCGTAGTAACTCACTACTAGTTTCAGCATGCTCTGCAAGTCAAATTTATAGCTCATGCGTAAGTCCACAATGTGTGCGGTATAGAGCGTGCCTTCATCGTGTTTTAGGCTGTTATAAGTATAAGCTGGCGTAATTTGAACATGTTGATTCATGTCCCACGAAATTGACTTAGTTGAATTGATGCTGTCGCCTAAACGGCTATTTGCGTAATCAATTTTACTACCAAAGTTGATGTTATAGCGGATCACTAAGTCATCCCTTGGTACAAAGCCCCCATAGATATCAAAGCGATTTTCACGTAAATCAAGCTGTGGGGCGCCTGGCTCATAGTAGTTAGTTAAGCGCTCGTAGGATGTATTTAAGCTAAAGTAATTTAAAGACTGGTAAATACCTAAGAACTGGACGGATAAATCAGTGTAGCTTTGTAGTACATCATTATTAAAATCAAGGCGCTGGACGTGGCCAAAATCGAGCTCTGTTTCATGAATGAGCTTGGCATCATCGTGGTAATAGGTTAAATGCCCCCCAAAGGATAACACTTTCATGTTCGAGCGCGTCATATAGCCCAAATCAGCACGAAAATCTTCGGCAAGGCCTTCCACTTTGAATCTCAGACCGTAATCACGGGTACTGCGGCGAAACGCAATCTTACCAGCGCTGCCTGATTGCTCAGCTTTGAGGCCATAATCATTTTGCATTGCCGCGTTATTAGCGGTATCCGAGTGGGTCACTTGATACAGTATGGTGTCTGTGTCATTGATTTGATATTGCCCATCTAACGATGCCACAGTGTTTCGGTAGTCATTGCCTTCGCGCTGCGTCACTAACCCTTTTATGTAGTTACTGCCCTCGAGGGTTTGCGATACGGTCGCGGCTAAGACACGAGATTTAAAATCATAAGCTGCTAAACTACTGCCTTCATTGCCAGGGATTATAAAGCTAGTAACGTCATCGTCTGCAGCAAGCGCAGCATAACTTAGCCCTTGGTGTTCACCGGCGACTTTCACGCCATAATTAGGCGAGGCAATATTACGTGTATGCAATAAATTGTAATGGCCTGTGGTAAAGGCATTTGCGCCATCTAAAAAGAACGGACGTTTTTCCGCATAATACAAAGAGTATTTATTGTTGATGTCTAACTGTGGTGCATCCGCTTCTATTTGGGAAAAGTCGGGATTAACTGTGGCATTAAGAATCAGAGATTGGCTTGGGGCATAACGCACTGTAATGCCTGCATCTACGTCATTATTGGTGTGATCCCACGGCCCTGGCAGCGACGTTTTTCGTTCGTTACGTGACGCGGTTAAGGTGGGCGTGATACGTAAATTTTGACCGCTACTGACGTTTTCAAAGCCGACGAGGCCATCATACTGGCAAAGCTCACAGCTGATATCGTCATTGAGCGCCACATTAGACATAGTGTATAAGTTGTCTGCAATGTGATTACGCCAAAGGGCAAAGTTAAATTTTTTGATGCCCTTGGTGTCTTTAAACTGAATAGTATTAAAAGGGATGGCCATCTCAACAGTGAAACCATCTTCCACTATTTGGGCACCACTGTCCCATATGCCATCCCAGCTGAAATCACTTTCAAAGCCATCAATATCGGTAAAAGCCGCATCCGCTTGGGCACCAAAGGTATTCACTGCAAATTCATAACCTTGGCGCTCATCACCAAAGGTATCTATCAGCACAGTCACAGTTTCATCCATAAAAATTTTATCGCGATCTCTAAGAGCGCGAACAATCTCATCGGGGTTGGGATGAAATGCCTTAAAAGCCACATACAAAGACGTACCATCTTCATACATCCATGCTTTGGTTGGGTATTTAGCCGGTTTACCTTTTAAAGGATTATTTTGTTTATCAAGGATGACTTCCGTTGCATCTTGCCAATGAGGTTCATCCAGTTTGCCATCAACCTTTATTGTTTTATTGATGTGCTTTAAATCAAAAGATTGCACACTTTTAGAGGCGGCAAGAACAGGGAAAGTAACAGTGACACTCGAGGCCATGATCAGGGCATAAACTACACGCCAACTCCTTGAAAACATCGTCGTCCTTTTTCGTTATTATTTTGTTACAAGTATTGTAATGGAAACGTGTACAGGAATGGAAGTTATTATTTTATAAGCAGTTTTTAATTAATAAATAAGTATGAGCGGGCTTGTCGCCCGCAGTATAACTTATGCAGTTAGGGTAAAATCCGTGTCGGTAAGTGCATCAAGTTTGCTTAGCAATGGCTCTTTACCTTGCAGTGCCGTGAGTAAACTCACACCTTGTTGACGCTGCGCTTGATTAAGTGCCACATAAGGTAATCTAAAGACAGGCTGTGCTTGGTGCGCCATCATCAGTGCCGTATTCACAGCAATTGGGTTTGGCTCTTCAAACAACCAGGTGAATAGAGGTTGTAATGAATGGTTTAAATCAGCATTTTGCTCTGTCATCAACGCATGCATAGTATGCGGCAATAAGTTAGAAGCAACTGAAATCACACCAGTGGCATCCGCTTGATGGCGTGAGTCATGGCATTCGTCATCATTTCCTGACCAAGCCAGCACGCCTTGTTCACGATAAAAACGAATACGCTCTGTGCCTTGGCACTCTTTCATACCGACAAAGTTTGGATGAGTGAGTAAGTTGCCTAGCATCTCTGGGGTAATATCCTGACCAGTTCGCCCTGGTACGTTATAAATAATAGCCGGGCCAACATCGAGCAAAGTACGTAAATGGGCATACACACCGGCATCTGAGGTTTTACCGTAAAATGGATTAATCTGTAATGCGGCATCCATGCCCGCATCAAAGCCGGCTTGGGTTAAGTTGAGTGCTGCACTGGTGTTATTGGAGCCGGTGTTACCCACCACTAGCATGCTATCACCAACTTGCTGTTTAGTGGCTTTAATCAACTCTAGCTTTTCTTCACCACTTAATAAGTGCCCTTCACCTGTGGTACCAGCCACAATAATGCCTTCAATACCCGCTTCTTGTTGGCGCGTTAATAGTTGGGCGTAGGCTTTAAAATCGATACTGCCATCTTGATTGTAAGGGGTTTTAATTGCTGTCATCACTTTTGCATCAGCAAATGCGTGTTTAGTCATGGTTTTATCCTTCACTTGTATTACGCCCAGTGTAACCTGCGGCCGCCATGAAAAAAAAGAGGGTGCGCCCTTTACAAATCACAAAAGGTGACACAGAATACTGTTTATTTATACAGTTAATTGATTTTATGCTGCACTTTCTACAAGAACATTTTATCGACTTAGCAACACTGAGCCGCCAAAGTGGCGTGAGTGTGGATCACATTCTGCATTTACAAACGTCTAAGTGCATGCCAAAACCGGCGTTTAAAGTAGAAGGGCAACTCAGTGTAGGCTCATACTTTGGGCTTGAAAGCCACAGCCAATACAGTGACTTTTATGCCATTGCCACTGTCAATTGGTTAAAACAGATAACGAGCATCCCAGAACTGAATGCTCAAGCAGCATTTAACTTATTCAAAGAGCATTATTTAAGCCATGTCACACGCATGTTAGCGCTTGATGAAGCCATCTCTGAGTGCATTAATGAGCAAGATGAAGAGGCCTTATTTTCAACTTGGCGGGGCTTTTTATCAGGAAAGTATGCTGCCATTACCCACAGAGGCATGGTAAAAGAAATTGCAGCATTTGACGTGTTTACCCAAGTGCTTAAACATATTACTCAAGACTTTTGTAAAGACGCCCTAAGTAGCAACGAACGAGCTTTGGCCCGGCTTGCGATAAAGCAGTTAAGCCAAGTGTTACTTACTGTGCCACTGAAAGAGAAACAGCTTTTGCCTGAGCACGCTTGGGTGCATCAAGTCGTAAGCCAGTATGATTTAAGTGACGCCGGCTAGCAGTGAGCGCCCTTAAAGCGATAACTCAACGCGGGCTCTGGCAACTTCAAACACTTTAAGAGCTTGTCTAGCTTCTTGGCTTAAGCCATCAAACCAAGCGTCAAACGCATCGTCGTCAGCCTCTTCACTCATAGCATGATATGTTGCCAACAGCTCAATCAACGCAATTTGGCTAAAGCTTTCTAGGCATTCACCCGCTAGGCTGCTCATATTACCATCCGACTTGAGTACCGCCAGTGCCTGACTATCTAATTGTGACTCGTCCATCATGTTCTTCCTTGTGTACCTGTTAGTTTTATAACAGGGTAATAGCGCGCTGACAAATCTTGCTTAGCCAAACAGTAAATCCCAAATGCTGGGCTCATGTAATTCATGGTATTCTTTACGAAGCTTATCAATGCGCTTTAAGTGGCGCTGCAGCAGTGGTAAATCATCGTTTTTAGCCGCTTCGATCGCTTTTGCCAGTTCCTTGCTTACTTCATCCAAGCCTTTTTGTGATTGCTGCAACAAATCTTTGCGAAACCTTGCCTTTTTTGCCTCTTCTAGGTGGCTAGCAAATTCCATTAAATGAGGTAATGCCCCCTGAGCGCTTGGGGCTTTTACCGCTTTTTTAAGAGCAAAGCCCATGTCTTTCATGGTTTTATTTAAAGCAGAAGGCGCTGCAGCATGCACAGTTTGCACGTTTATCATCACAGTAATTAAGGCTATCGAAGCTAAAAACAACACGGGTTTAAAAAGAGATTTCATACAAGTTCCTATAACTGTAAAGGGGATTGACAGTCTAACTCACACAAGCCTAATGCCTTGTTTGTCATTGCTTTTACAAACTCAGTGCGCTTCTTTGAGTCAAAGCGCCAGCCTTGTAAAAAGCGCTCATAATCGGCAAACGCAAACGGCACTAAGTCTTGCCAAAGAGCAATGACGCTCTCGACTTTTTCAGCGTCAAAACGCAAGGTTAAATGCGTTTTTAACGCGTCAAAGTAATGATCAATGGCAGCTTGCCACTTGGCGTGCGAGTGCTGATTTGTTAGAAAGCTTACGAGCAAGGTCACTAAATCGCTTACGCCAACGCCCTTCCCTGCATATTGAAAATCTACCCATGCAAGGCCCGCACGAGAAAGCATGATATTACTGCGCTTGGCATCCCCATGAATTGTGGTGGTAATGGCACAGTTTGAAAGGCGCCCACTGATCATGTTGGCATGATCTCGCAAGGGGCCCTGAGGCATGTTTTGCCACTCATACTCACGGGTTGCAAGGTGGTAATAGCCGCCAAAATACCACGCGCCTTTGACCTTCTCATGAATGAAATGACTATGAAACGCGGCAAGCTCATCGAGTGCGCGCGTTAAAAGTGCAAAATCGTCATAAGTTGATCGCTCATTTAGGCGGTAAAAACCTTTTTCAGATAAGCAGGTGAGCGTTAAATCAAAATGTGTTTTGCCTTGAATAAAATCTACTCTTTCTGGCACTACAACAGGCAGCAGTTGCTTATCAGCATAACTATAAAATGCAGCTTCATTGATCATGGACTGTTTTTTACGGCGATACGAGTCCGAATCTTCGTTCTCTTTGAGTACAAAAGATTTGATCACCACAGCTTTACCTAAATAACGGGTACGGTAAATTTGCCCTACCCCACCCCATAATGATTTTATCTGCAACACAGTGCCCTATAAGCGCAAAAAGCGCAGTTTAGCAGGCATTCAGACATAAAAAAACGCCAAGCTAGGCTTGGCGTTTTGGTCTTAAACAAGGAGGTTACTGATTTGCAACTTTTAAGGTTGCCTGCTCAGTC
>JBGTXC010000155.1:0-6806 GCA_041937835.1 Alteromonadaceae bacterium
GGAGAAACCGAGCTGGATAGAGCGCTGGCATACCGCAGGGCTGGTGCCGTGATCCTGGTGCATCACTACCGGAATATGCGGGACCTCTTCCACCGCTGCCAAAATCAGGTGGCGCAGGAAAGGGGCACCCGCGTATTTGCGCGCGCCAGCGGAGGCCTGCACGATCACCGGAGAGTCGGTGGCATCGGCGGCTTCCATGATAGCCCGCATTTGTTCAAGGTTGTTGACGTTGAACGCGGGGATACCGTAGCCATATTCGGCGGCGTGGTCGAGCATCTGGCGCATGCTAATTAAAGCCATGAGATATCTCCATTATTGATAACCTAAGTTATCGCTTTGAACGAGTTATAAAATCCGTGTGCTAGTGAGCACTCAATGTTGGCTCATTTCAGAGCCAAAACCAGCCAGTGCATAAGTGAGAGAGCGCATCGGCTGGTTTTTAAATTAGTGTGTTAGTTTGCAGCGCGTTTTTCAAGCATAGCAACTGCTGGCAAGGTTTTACCTTCTAGGAATTCTAAAAAGGCACCGCCACCGGTCGAAATGTAAGAAATTTGCTCTGCCACGCCGTATTTATCAATGGCCGCTAAGGTGTCGCCACCACCGGCAATTGAAAAGGCGTTTGAGTTGGCAATGGCTTTAGCAATGGCTTGCGTGCCGTTACCAAACTGGTCAAATTCAAAAACACCCACAGGGCCATTCCAAACCACAGTTCCGGCCTTGGCGATGATGTCAGCAAGCACACCAGCGCTGTCAGGGCCAATGTCAAAAATCATGTCGTCGCCGCCAACTTCCGTCACGTCTTTTAAAGTCGCAACCGCTGACTCAGAAAACTCGTTGCCAACAACCACATCCGTAGGTGTTGGGATGTCGCCACCATTGGCTTTAGCCGCTTGCGTTAGCTTTTTAGCTTGCTCGATTAAATCAGCTTCAAACAATGATTTACCAACCGAGTGGCCTTCGGCGGCAATAAAGGTGTTGGCAATACCGCCACCTGTAACGAGTTGATCCACCACTTGAGACAACGACTCTAACACAGTGAGTTTAGTGGACACTTTAGAGCCGCCCACAATCGCCACTAATGGGCGCGCTGGGTTATCAAGGGCTCTACCTAAGGCGTCTAGTTCAGCGGCAAGCAATGGGCCTGCACAGGCAACTGGTGCATAAAGACCTACGCCATGCGTTGACGCTTGCGCACGGTGAGCCGTACCAAAGGCATCCATCACGTACACATCACACAGTGCTGCTAGCTTTTGTGCTAACGCGGCGTCGTCTTTTTTCTCGCCCACGTTAAAGCGCACGTTTTCAAATACCACGACTTCGTTGTCATCAATGCTAACGCCATCAAGGTAGTCTTTTTCTAAACGAACGGTTTGCGGCAGTGCGTCATTCAGGTAATCCACCACAGGTTGCATAGAAAAAGCCTCGTCATACTGGCCTTCCGTTGGGCGACCTAAATGAGACATCACCATTACCTTAGCGCCTTTTTCAAGGGCTAATTTAATGCTTGGCAATGCGGCGCGAATGCGGGCATCGGATGTCACTTTGCCATCTTTGATTGGCACGTTGAGGTCTTCGCGGATCAATACGCGCTTTCCTGCTAACTCTAAATCGGCCATCTTAATGACTGCCATTGTTCTCTCCTTTTTTTGTTGAGCTAAGCTCAAACTCGACTTCTTATCAATTCCCTCAGAGTGAGTTAATACTCACTTGGCTTCGCATGCCATCATCGCGCTTGTGGTGTCGAGCATGCGATTTGCAAATCCCCATTCGTTATCACACCAAACCAGCAGTTTTACTAACCGCTTGTGGCTGACCCGTGTTTGGGTACCGTCTATGATACAAGAATGGGCATCGTGATTAAAATCCACCGAGACTAATGGCTCTTCGGTGTAACTGAGAATATCCGTGAGCTTGCCTTTGCCTGCTTGGCGTAGCAAAGCATTGACTGTTTCAATACTGACATCTGTGTCTAAGGTCACGCTCAAGTCCATTGCCGTCACGTTGATGGTTGGCACGCGCACTGCGATTGCCTCAAAGCGGCTATGAAACTTAGGCAAAATGCGCTCAATCCCGCGAGCCAATTTAGTATCTACTGGAATAATTGACTGACTGGCCGCGCGGGTACGGCGTAAATCGTTGTGATAAGCATCAATCACTTGCTGATCATGCATGGACGCATGAATAGTGGTGATTGCGCCTGACTCAATGCCAAACGCATCATCCAGTACTTTGATCACAGGCACTATGCAGTTTGTGGTGCACGAGCCGTTAGACACTATGGTATGCTCAGGTTTTAGCTCATCATCATTGATGCCATAAATAATCGTGGCATCCACATCGGCCGCAGCAGGCGAAGAAAACAACACCTTTTGAGCACCGGCATCCAAATGTTTTTGCGCATCAAAACGGGTTTGATAAATGCCTGTACACTCCATCACAACATCAACATCAAGGGCTTGCCATGGGCAATCTGCTGGGTCTTCGTGCTGCAATAATGTGATGCGGTCGCCTGCCACTTCTAAGGCTTGGTTGTGCAAGGTAACTGGAAATTTAAAACGACCATGGGACGTGTCGTATTTTAGTAGGTGCGCTACCCCTTCAGGTTCAGCCAGCTCATTGATGGCCACCACTTTGAAGGTGTCTGTTCTGCCTGACTCATAAAGAGCCCGTAGGATATTTCGGCCAATGCGACCAAAACCATTGATTGCGATGCGTATCGTCATTAAATGATGACTACCTCAGTTTGCAAAAAAATTGCCGTCTCAATGGCGCCTTATTGTAATGAATTTCAAGCCACTACCCTAGAGGCAAACAAAAATAAAAAAGGAGCCAACAGGCTCCTTTTCTTTACACTAGGCTATTTGCCGCTTCGACGACTTTGTCGACGGTAAAGCCAAAGAACTCAAATAGCTCACCCGCCGGGGCTGATTCACCAAAGGTGGTCATGCCAACCACGTTGCCATTTAAGCCAACGTACTTGTACCAGTAATCAGCAATGCCCGCTTCCACTGCCACACGGCGTGTCACGCTGCTTGGCAATACGGCTTCGCGGTATGCCGCATCTTGCATTTCAAACGCATCTGTTGAAGGCATAGACACTACGCGTACCTTTTTACCTTGACCGCGAAGTTCAGTGGCAGCATCCATCGCGAGCGTCACTTCAGAGCCAGTCGCGATCAAGATAAGCTCAGGGTTACCGTCACAGCTTAGGATGTAACCACCTTTAGCGATGTTAGCCAGCTGCTCGCTATCGCGGTCATGCTGCTTTAAGCCTTGGCGAGAGAAAATTAATGACGTTGGGCCATCTTTACGCTCGATTGCCATTTTCCATGCCACTGCTGATTCAACTTGGTCACACGGGCGCCAGTTCACTAGGTTTGGCGTTAAACGCATGCTTGCTAGCTGCTCGACTGGTTGGTGAGTTGGACCATCTTCACCTAGACCAATTGAGTCATGGGTATACACAAAAATCGCAGGTTGCTTCATCAATGCAGCCATACGTACTGCATTACGGGCATATTCCATAAACATCAGGAAGGTTGCGCCGTAAGGGATAAAGCCTTTGTGCAGCGCAATCCCGTTCATGATGGCTGACATACCAAACTCACGCACACCATAAAATACGTAGTTACCACTGGCGTCTTCTGCAGTTAAGCCTTTTGAGCCTGACCACAGCGTTAAGTTAGAGCCTGCTAAGTCCGCTGAGCCACCCATAAATTCAGGCAGCATTGGACCGAAGTGGTTTAAGGCATTTTGTGATGCTTTACGTGTTGCAACCGTGGCTGGGTTTGCTTGTAAGTCTTCGATGTACTTTTGTGCTTGCTCAGCAAAATCAGCTGGCAAGTCACCTTTTTGACGACGTGCAAACTCAGCAGCAAGCTCTGGATAAGCCGCTTGATACGCTTGGAATTTTGCATTCCAGCTCGCTTCTTGATCTGTGCCTTTGCCTTTGGCATCCCATGCTTCATAAACATCATGTGGGATTTCAAATGGACCGTGCTCCCAGTTTAAAAATTCACGTGCTGCGGCAATTTCTGCATCACCAAGTGGTGCACCGTGGCAGTCATGGCTACCTGATTTGTTTGGTGAACCAAAACCTATGATGGTTTTACAACAGATGAGGGTAGGTTTGTTGCTTTCTTTACGCGCTTCATCAATTGCGGCGCGAATTTGTTCGCTATCGTGACCATCTACGTGACGGATAACATGCCAGCCGTATGATTCAAAACGGGCTGCGGTGTCGTCAGTAAACCAACCTTCTACTTCACCGTCGATTGAGATGCCGTTGTCATCCCAAAATGCAATCAGTTTACCAAGGCCTAGCGTGCCTGCTAGTGAACATGCTTCGTGAGAAATACCTTCCATTAGGCAGCCATCGCCCATAAAGGCATAGGTGTAATGGTCAACAATCTCGTGACCGTCACGGTTAAATTGTGCTGCTAATGCTTTTTCAGCAATCGCCATACCAACCGCATTGGTAATACCTTGGCCAAGTGGACCTGTGGTGGTTTCAATACCCGGTGCATAGCCATATTCTGGGTGACCTGGGGTTTTAGAGTGTAATTGACGGAAGTTTTTAATTTCCTCAATCGGTAAATCGTATCCTGATAGGTGCAGCAACGAATAAATCAACATTGAGCCGTGGCCGTTTGATAACACAAAACGGTCGCGGTCAGCCCACTCTGGGTTTGTTGGATTATGTTTTAAATAATCGCGCCATAGTACTTCCGCAATATCAGCCATCCCCATAGGGGCACCTGGGTGACCTGATTTGGCTTGTTGTACTGCATCCATCGACAAAACGCGAATCGCGTTTGCAAGCTCTTTGCGTGCCGGCATGAAAACTCCTAGCTTTTGTATGTGTAAGCGCGTGGCAAGGTGAGCGGGGGTTGCAGCGTGTTATCCAAACGCACGCTTCGGCTAGCACCATTAAATTGCGCCTGATTAAAGAGCTACTATTCTTACTTATAAAATCCTTTGGGGCAAATGCAAAGCTAGGTTTTAGCGTGTTTTTGCGTCAATTTCCTACTTCATTGTACTGGCTGTGAGTCTTGGTCAACCTCACCAAAGTCAGGCGAACTTATTTAGACGTCTAGGCGTAAAAAGCTATGAAAGCCGAAACCTTTTAGCTAGAATACGCGCCTAAAATTTTAAACTTGCGCAAAAACCGTGCAAAAACAACAGCTAGCATCTTGTTTTTAAACGCTTTAATAGCGCCCAAGCATACTTAATGAGAGTTATTAATAATGGCAAGACATTTATTCACATCTGAGTCTGTATCTGAAGGTCACCCGGATAAAATCGCGGATCAAATTTCAGATGCCGTTCTTGATGCAATTATCACCCAAGATAAACACGCCCGTGTTGCCTGTGAAACTATGGTAAAAACAGGTGTTGCTATCATCTCTGGTGAAGTAACAACGGATGCTTGGGTTGATCTTGAATCAATCGCACGTAAGGTGATCACCGACATAGGTTATACCTCTTCTGAAGTTGGTTTTGATGGCGACACCTGTGGCATCATGAACCTTATCGGTCAGCAATCACCTGAAATCGCCCAAGGTGTAGACCGCGCGAAGCCTGAAGAGCAAGGTGCCGGTGACCAAGGTTTGATGTTTGGTTATGCGACCAACGAAACACCAACACTAATGCCTGCGCCACTTTACTACTCACATTTATTAGTAGAACGCCAAGCACAAGCACGTAAGTCTGGTATTTTGCCTTGGTTACGCCCTGATGCAAAATCACAAGTGACGTTTGTGTATGAAGATGGCAAACCAGTGGCAATCGACGCTGTGGTACTGTCTACGCAACACAACCCAGACATTGAACAAGCAGACTTGGTGGATGCTGTGATGGAAAACATCATCAAGCATACCCTACCTGCTGAGCTACTTACTGAAGACACTAAATACTTCATTAACCCAACTGGTCGCTTTGTGATTGGTGGTCCTGTGGGTGACTGTGGTTTAACAGGCCGTAAAATCATCGTAGATACATACGGTGGTATGGCACGTCACGGTGGTGGTGCTTTCTCTGGTAAAGACCCATCAAAAGTAGACCGCTCTGCGGCATACGCGGGTCGTTATGTTGCTAAAAATATCGTTGCAGCTGGCCTTGCTGACAAGTGTGAGATTCAAGTTTCTTACGCCATTGGTGTGGCAGAGCCAACATCAATCACAATTGATACCTTTGGTACAGGTAAAGTGTCTGAGGAAAAACTCGTAGAGCTAGTACGTGAGCACTTTGACTTACGCCCTTATGGCATTACTAAGATGCTAGATTTATTGCACCCTATGTACCAAATGACTGCGGCATATGGTCATTTCGGTCGTGAGCCATTTGAAATGACAGTGGGTGAAGACACCTTTACTGCATTTAGCTGGGAAAAAACAGACAAAGCCGACGCCCTTCGCGCAGCAGCCGGTCTGTAATGCCAAAGCTGGTATTAAAAAATATCTAAAAAAAAAAGGGCGCTTTAAGCGCCCTTTTTTATGCCTACATGTCTTGCCCAGATTGCCCGCTATCAAGCAGTTGCTTCATCACCTCGGCCTCAAGTGCCGAGTGGACACCCACTTCAATCGGTGGTGATGTTTGCGCAACACCCGTCTCAACAAAACTTGTGCCATCACTTTGGCTGCTATCCGGCAAGTTCGCCAATAGCTCGCTGCTTGGCTCCACTAACACATCTGACAAACTAAGCGCAAAAGCATCTGCCTCTGGCGTTGGTGTGACTGGCACACTTTGCTCACTGGCTTCCACTAATGGCAATTCTATGGTGTCAATTGGGCCATTGTAGCCTATTT
>JBGTXC010000156.1:0-6764 GCA_041937835.1 Alteromonadaceae bacterium
GATCTTCAACTCCGCGTTCTTCTCGACCATGATACCAAAAATTGTTCCGTGATGGATGGTTTTACGGGACCATCGAGCACGGGAAGCCAGGGCTGACCATTCTTGAACGTCTTTATCCTCTTTTACTAAGAGCCAGATAACAAGGCCTAGAAGCAGTACCGGCCAAAGTGTCGCAACGCCTGCAAGTAACAGCCCTATGGCAGCTAGCGCTAGCACGACACAAACAACGCCTAATACGCCAATGGTAAAAAAGGCCGCAACCACCAAAGCCATGGCCACCAAAATCGCCACGCCAATTAAGCCTTCGACAAAATCAAACACGCCGAAGTCTAAATCCAGATGCCAATGCCCAGTCACAGTGTGAAACAGGCTTCCGACATCTAACCAACACAAAATGGCAATCACACCCACAATCGCTAAAAAGGTTTTCATGGTGCCCCCTTACAGGTATCGGCTAGGCAAAATGACGGTGGCAGCCAAGTAGGCAATCAGCACAGCCATAGGTAAAGCTAAAAACAACAATACCGCAGCTAGGCGCACTGCCCATACCGGAAAACCATAGTGTCCAGCCACACCGGCGCACACACCTGACACTTTTTTGCTTACCTTAGCGCGGTATAGGCCGCCTGAATAACGATATGCACTCATGAATCTCTCCTTAATTTAGTGAACTGCAATCACTAATTCAAAAGGCGAGCCAAAATGCAAGGTGTTGATTTTTATGGTTATTTTATTTTTTGATGAGATGAGAGACAGAGCGCGTTGGTGAAATTAACCACTCTTTAGTGGTTTACATCACCCACAAAGCGCTTTAATGCCAGAGTATTTGCCACAACTGTGACAACCATTGGCTAATGGACGTGAGGTTTGCGAGTAAGCAGCACGCATACGCTACAAACAAAGCCAATACGGGAAGAATAAATACCAGGTCAAGGACAATAAACACCATAATGCCCTCCAATGCCGCTAAACCTATTCTAAGTAGAGCGGAAAATGGCCTTTTTGCTTTCAAAAAAAGACCAAAACCCGCTTTTATGCGATAGGTGACTCAGGCACAAAGCTCAGCGCTTTTTCCATCACCTCAATGCCGGCCTCTTTTTTGTGACCATTTTCAGAAAGGTGGCGACGGAATCCGCGCGCACCAGGCATACCTTGGAAAATACCTAGCATGTGGCGGGCAATGTGCCAAAAGTTAGCGCCTTGGCTCATTTCACGTTCAAAGTAATCAAACATATTACGCACTGCTTGGTGACGGCTTGGCACTTGCCAGTCGTCGCCGTAAATCAGCTTGTCGACTTCTGCCATCATGTACGGATTGGTGTAGGCTTCACGGCCTATCATCACGCCATCCACGTGCTCTAAATGATGCAGTGATTCAGCTAAAGTTTTAATGCCACCATTAATGGAGATATCACACTGGCTAAAGTCTTTTTTCAGCTGATAAACGCGCGGGTAATCAAGCGGAGGAATTTCGCGATTTTCTTTTGGGCTTAAACCCTGAAGCCAAGCCTTACGGGCATGGATGATGAAATCTGTGCAGCCAATGTCGATGTTCTTTTGAATGAGTTCACACAAAAATTCGTAAGAATCTTGCTCATCGATGCCAATACGGGTTTTAACTGTCACCGGAATTGGCACCTCGGCCTGCATGGCTGCAATGCACTCAGCAACCAGTTGTGGCTCTGCCATTAGGCAGGCGCCAAAACGGCCGTTTTGCACGCGATCAGAAGGGCAACCTACATTGAGGTTAACTTCACTGTAACCGCGCTCATAAGCAAGCTTAGTGCACTCGGCAAGCGCTTTAGGATCTGAACCGCCTAGCTGTAGTGCCACTGGTAATTCATGTTCATTAAAATGCAGGTAATCGCCCTTACCAAAAATAATCGCCCCTGTGGTGATCATTTCTGTGTAAAGCACCGCGTGGCGCGTTAATTGGCGATGAAAGGTACGGCAGTGACGATCAGTCCAATCGAGCATTGGCGCCACGCTAAAGCGGCGATTGACTGAAAACTCAGGATTACGGGCAACGTCACGTGTCATAGGTACCTCAATGAATGACCAAGTGGTTCTGGGCGCGCGATTATACCTTAAGGCAGCACTTAAGTCATGGTCAAAAAGCAAGCAATCACAGGTACCAACCTTGATTTAACCACCTCCTAACAAGACAAATAAGATCAATATGTTAAGATGAAAGCAGTCAACAAAATGAAGGACAGCCATGAACATTGACTCTTTGGTGAGTAAAGCCCAGCAAGTCTGCTTAGCGAAAGGCGCTCGTTTTACCCCCATTCGTGAAAAAGTGTTTCGCTTACTGGCTAACAGCTCAGGCGGCGTGGGCGCATATGATTTATTAGAGCAGCTCAAAGAGTCTGAACCCAATGCCAAACCGGCGACGGTTTATCGCGCGCTTGAGTTTCTGAGTGAGTTTGGTTTTATTCATAAAATCGAAAGCACCAATGCCTTTATGCTGTGCCATCATTTTGATTCTATTCACCCAGTGCAGCTACTGATCTGTGATAGCTGTGGTGAGGTCAACGAACTGAGCTCTTCGTTAATTTTCGACGAATTAAATAACCTCGCTGCAAAGCACGGTTTTACGATTTCCAGTCAAACCATTGAAGCCCACGGTTTGTGCAAACAGTGCCAATAAGCGGCAAACTGATTTGCAAATCTGACTTTTCGTTACTTGAATTAAGAGAGCACTCAGCCAACCCAAAGATCGCAAGGGGCGCAAAATTACAATGAATGTCGAGTTTATTAATCCATTCCTAACTTCTTTAATGAACGTGCTGAGCACCATGGCGCAAACTGAATTAAAGCCGGGTAAACCACGCATTAAAAAAGACGAAGTAGCGCAGGGCGACGTTTCTGGGTTAATCGGCATGGTAGGCCCACAAACAAAAGGGTCTTTTTCCATTACCTTTGATGAGTCATTGGCTTTGACCATCATGGAACGCATGCTCGGTGAACGCCCAGATGCCATAAACGAAGAAGTGACCGACATGGTAGGTGAAATCACCAACATGGTTACGGGTGGCGCTAAAAACCTGCTTGGTGAAAAAGGCTACGAGTTTGATATGGCTACCCCTATGGTGGTGTCTGGCAAAGGTCACACCATTACTCACAAATGTGAAGGGGCGAAATTGATCATGCCATTTAGTAGCCCAGATGGCGCTGCCAACATCGAAGTTTGCTTCGATAAACTATGAGTTGGACACAAAAGAAAATTGGGATCCGCGCCAAAGCGCGCGGATTTCATCTCATCACTGACGAAATCACCCAAGCACTTCCTGAAATCAGTCACTATCAAGTAGGCTTATTACACCTGTTTTTACAGCACACCTCAGCCAGTCTCACCATCAATGAAAACGCCGACCCAACTGTACGGATGGACTTAGAAAGCCACTTTAATACCTTTGTGCCAGAGCGCCAGAGTTATTACCGCCATGACTACGAAGGCGATGATGACATGCCGGCACACATAAAAAGCAGCACCTTAGGGGTGAGCATTAGCGTGCCGATTCAAGCAGGCCAACTTGCTCTTGGTACTTGGCAGGGAATTGTGCTTGCAGAGCACAGGGACCATGGTGGCAGGCGTAATATCATTGCCACCATTCAAGGTGAACCATACTCAGACTAAGAAAAAAAGCGCTTTAAAGCGCCTTTTCTATGTATTGGTAATCCACCCTTGGGGTAATGTTGCACAGCAGCTCATAGGCAATGGTGCCTGCGTGTTTGGCAATCACCTCCACAGGCAACTCAGGCCCCCACATAATGGCTTCATCACCAACTTTGGCAAGGGTTTGATTAGGCCCTAAATCCACAGTGATCATGTCCATCGAAACACGCCCGACTATGGGCACATTTTTACCATTTAAATGCACTGGAGTGCCATTGGCCACATTTCGTGGGTAACCATCGCCATAGCCCATGGCAATCACAGCAATGGTGGTATCCACAGGACTTGTCCACGCATCACCATAACCTACGCTGTCACCGGCTTTAATATCACGAATCGCAATTACCCTAGTTTTTAAGCGCATCACAGGGGCAAGGCCGTGATCTGCCGCGTTTTTGTCAATCATGGGCGATACACCATAAAGCATTAAGCCAGGGCGCACCCAGTCACCATGCGTGTGCGGCCAGCCTAAAATCGCCGCTGAGTTAGCTAAACAGCGTTGCCCTGATAATTCATCAATCAGGGTTTTAAAGATGTCATGCTGGCGGGTGGTTTTGTCATTTTGCACGTCATCTGCACAGGCAAAGTGGGTCATTAACTTGATGTTGCTCGCCACATTGGGGCTTGCCTTTAAGGCATGATACGCACTACTAAACTGTTCGGGTGATAAGCCAAGGCGGTGCATGCCAGTATCCACTTTTAACCACACAGATAACTGCCCTGTTAAAGGGCTACTGGTAATGGCCGCTAACTGGCTTGGCTCATGGATCACAGTCTCAAAGTTATTTGCCAGTAAAATGGGCAAGTCACTTTGTTCAAAAAAGCCTTCGAGTAATACAATCGGCTTTGTGACCCCACCTTGGCGCAGTGCTAAGGCTTCATCAATACGGGCTACAGCAAAGGCATCGGCGCTTTGTAAACGCTGGGCAACTTGCACTAAGCCATGGCCATAGGCATTGGCTTTGAGTACCGCCATCACTTTGGCGTTAGGGGCAAAATAGCGCACTTGATTTAAGTTATGATCCAGTGCGCTTAAATTGATTTCAGCGGTGGCTAAACGCATTAATACTCATCATCCATGGCAGGGCCTGCGTAGTTATCAAAACGCGAATACTGACCTTGGAAGGTTAAGCGTACTTTACCAATTGGGCCGTTACGTTGCTTACCTATGATGATTTCAGCGGTGCCTTTGTCGGTGCTGTCTTCGTTGTACACTTCATCGCGGTAAATAAACATGATTAAGTCGGCGTCTTGCTCGATTGAGCCTGATTCACGTAAATCTGAGTTTACTGGGCGCTTATCAGCACGTTGCTCTAGCGTACGGTTAAGCTGCGACAGGGCAATAACAGGGCACTCAAGCTCTTTCGCAAGGGCCTTGAGTGAGCGTGAAATCTCCGCAATTTCTAAGGTACGGTTATCCGACAAGCTTGGCACACGCATTAGCTGCAAGTAATCGACCATGATCATACTAATACCGCCATGGTCACGGGCAATACGACGTGCACGTGAACGCACATCTGTTGGTGTTAGGCCCGATGCATCATCAACATACATCTTACCTTTTTCCATCAACAAGCCCATGGTTGACGACAGACGCGCCCAATCGTCATCATCTAACTGACCTGTACGTACTTTGGTTTGGTTAATGCGCCCAAGGGATGCCAACATACGCATCATGATCTGCTCTGAAGGCATCTCTAGTGAGTAAATCAATACGGGCTTGTCTTGTGTCATGGCGGCATTTTCTGCCAAGTTCATCGCAAAGGTGGTCTTACCCATTGATGGACGCGCCGCGACTATCACTAAGTCACTAGGTTGTAAGCCTGCAGTCATTTTATCTAAATCGTGATAACCGGTACTAACCCCAGTCACACCATCTTGTGGCGATTGGTACAGCTCTTCAATTTTATCGACTGTTTTTTCTAAGATGGTGTGAATGTTTTGTGGGCCTTCCGTGCTTTTTGTGCGCTGCTCGGCAATTTTAAATACTTTACTCTCTGCTAAGTCCAGCAGCTCATGACTTTCGCGGCCTTCTGGGTTAAAACCTGCTTCGGCGATTTCATTGGCTACTGAAATCATTTCACGAACAACGGCACGCTCACGCACAATAGATGCGTAAGCTGTGATGTTAGCCGCACTTGGGGTGTTCTTAGCGATTTCACCTAGGTAGGCAAAGCCACCCACACTTTCTAGCTCGTTACGCTTTTCCAGCGTTTCTGACAAAGTGATCAAATCAATCGGATGACTGTCTTCTACCAGCTTCTCCATCGCTTGGAAAATCAGCTTGTGAGTGCGGGTATAAAAGTCTTGTGCCACCACTAATTCAGACACACGGTCAAAGGCTTCATTATCAAGCATTAAACCACCAAGCACAGATTGCTCAGCTTCAATTGAATGAGGAGGGACTTTTAACGAGTCGATTTGTTTATCCGATTTAGCCATAACTGTCTTAGCTTTGTTGTAATGCACCTATTCTATCGACTCCATGAGGCTGTGCAAACCGCTATTTCAATTGAACTAAAAACGCCCCGCAAAATGCGAGGCGCTTAAGTAAAGCAAAGCTGATTACTAGTTTTTACGTAAGGTAATGCGGCCGCTGACTGTATCAAACTCAATGTCAGCATCGCCTTGCCCTGCGGTAAATTTTAACCAGCGGCTTGGGCCATATTTAGCTTTTTCAGGGCTATCACTGGTGAGCTTGTTATTAATACGCCCGCCACCGTGCGTTTCAATGCGTACTCGTGCAGAAAGTGCTGCTGGCAGTAAAAATTCGGCATCCCCACTGACTGATTCAAAGCTGATGTTAGCACCCGGTTTTACTGTTTGAATGCTCACTTCACTGTCGGCGTTCACTGTGTTTATGGTTAAGCGTGACACAGCTTGAAGCTTTAAATCTATGTCGCCATTCACGTTTTCGATGCGAATGTCATCCGACAGGGTGGTTGAGTTAATATCACCGTTAACCGCTTCAAAACGTACTTGCCCTTTTGAGGCTGTATCATTGATGTCGCCATTCACGGTTTCAAATTGGATTTCACCTTCTAAATTGAGGGCATCCACATCACCGTTTACTGTATCTAAACGC
>JBGTXC010000157.1:0-6755 GCA_041937835.1 Alteromonadaceae bacterium
AACAGATTAGTATGGGAAGAGTTACTGAAGAATTTGAAAAAAAAATGGCGACTGCTCTAAGAGTTCCTTATGTCTTAGCTACTAGTAATGGTAGTACCGCACTTCTTGCGTCTCTCATGGCATTAGATATAAAAAAAGGTGCTTTAATAGCACCTTTTTCTGAGCTTGGAGAGATTACTGGGCCACCATAAACTCGATGGCAGCTTTAATCTCATCATCCGAACAATCCATACACGTACCACGTGGTGGCATGGCATTGATGCCCTTGATGGCGTTGTCCCAGATCACGTCCATGCCTTTAGCAATACGTGGCTCCCAATCGGCTTTTGTTTTAGGCGCGCCCAATGCGCCAGAGCCGTGACATGCAAAACACGCAGCTTGGTAAACTTGCTCACCAGAGCGAGGGCCAGTTGGCGCGGCTGCCTGCTTTGACTCACCCGCTAGGTATACGTCACCTACAGGTGCTAGGCGCTTTTTAATCGCGTCTTCGGTCATTGCGTTGTCAAATGGCTGAGCTGTTGTGCCTAAGGCAACCAGCATTAACAGGGCCGATAATTTTTTCATAGTGTCTGCTCACTTCATGTTCACGGTCATTGCATCTGACATTGGTGGCAATGGCCTCACTGACGGTTATTAGCGCAATTATAACGCTCAGAAATAATTAATAAAACGGCAAATTCGCCTTTGTTATCTTTAACTAACGTATTTACGCGTGGAAAAGATCCTCACAGGGGCGCTGGAAGATCATTTGATCAAAGCAAATAATGCCTGCATGGCATTTTGAATACCTTGATTTGCCTCACTAATTGACCCTGCCAACATGTATGCAGGCGTAGTAACAAGTTGATTTTGTTCATCAAGTTGATATTCGGTGACTTCTTTATTGCTGTGATTTGCGCCCATAACCTCAAGTTGGTTTGCGGTATCTGCATCTGTGCCTATGGTGCAGCTAACGCCTTTGCCATACACCTCTGGTAATAATGCAGGGGCAATGCACATATAAAGTGCTGGCTTTCCTACAAATGCTTTTAACGCGGGCAGCACGTCTGTCTGTACGTGAGCGTTTGCGCCCTTAAAAGCAAAATTACTGAGGTTTTTGGCTGCGCCAAAGCCACCCGGTACCACTAAGGCATCAAACTCAGTGGCATCAAGATCGCGCAAATCTTTTACCTCACCACGGGCAATGCGCGCCGCTTCCACTAATACGTTTCTTGATGTGGCTTCTTCTTCACCGGTAAGGTGATTAATCACATGGTGCTGGGCAATATTGGGAGCAAAGCATTGGTATTGGCCACCTTGTTGTTCGATAGCCAATAACGACAGCACAGCTTCATGTAATTCACTGCCATCAAAGACTCCAGATCCACTTAAAATTACCGCGATTTTTGTCATTGTTATCTCCCTAAACCTTGATTTGTATGATTTATAACAGCCATTGTAGATTAAACCGGCTTTTAAGAAAAAAAGTTATAAATGATCGCTAGGATCTTAGATCCTTTGTGGTACTATACTTCTCCTGCGCAAATGAAGACGGACTTTCAGAGCCACTCCTTTGTTGCACTCAAATGTGTTTTCCACATTGAACAAAAAACAATAAATATAAGAATAAGTTTAGCAGTCTTTTCTTTTTATACTTTAAAAATCAGTGTTTTAGACGGTATCTGGAATTCCATCTCGAATCCCGGAGACGCTTGCGTTGTTTTTTATCACCACACTTATCCACAGGTTGTCATCGCCATTTAACATGGCCATTTTTAACTTCGCCTCGTTTTATCCACTGAGCTGTGGCATGCTTAGTCTTCTCTAAGATCACACGATAAAAACAACTGACTGCTATGGCACAGATCCCTGAAAATCCACTTATTCTTGTTGATGGTTCTTCCTACTTATTCCGCGCGTATCATGCGCCACCCCACCTAACTAATTCCAAAGGCGAAGCCACAGGTGCTATTTACGGTGTGGTTAACATGCTTAAAAGCTTGTTAAAGCAGTTTGATCCCAGCCACATGGTGGTGATTTTTGATGCCAAAGGGCCGACTTTCCGCAACGATATGTACAGTGAGTACAAAGCAAATCGTCCGCCTATGCCGGATGATCTACGCAGTCAAATTGCGCCTTTGCATGCCATTATTAAAGCGATGGGCTTGCCATTAGTCAGCATTGAAGGCGTTGAAGCCGATGACGTGATTGGTACTTACGCCAAAATTGCCACAGAACAAAAGCGCGATGTGTTGATCTCCACAGGTGATAAAGACATGGCGCAGCTGGTGAATGAGCATGTTACTTTGATCAACACAATGACCAGCACTGTACTTGATGAGGCAGGCGTAAAAGACAAATTTGGCATTGGACCTGAGCTTATTATCGACTTTTTAGCTCTGATGGGTGACAAGGTGGATAACATCCCAGGAGTGCCTGGAGTGGGTGAGAAAACCGCACTCGCTATGTTGCAAGGGATCGGCAGCATCACAGACTTGTATAAACAACTTGATGACATTGCACCACTTGGGTTCCGTGGCTCTAAAACCATGGCTAAAAAGCTCACTGAGCATGAAGAAATGCTGAAGCTTTCTTATGAGCTTGCCACGATTAAAACCGACGTTGAGCTAGACGAGGATCTCGACAAACTGCGTTTAGGTGAGCCAAATAAAGACGAGCTAATTGCCCTTTATGGCGAGTGTGAATTTCGCCGTTGGTTAGCTGAATTACTTGAAAGCGGTGCAAACACCCAAGCACTTGAAAGCGTGCCGAGCGACACAAATGAAGTGCCGCAAGTGGAAAACGCTCATTACGAAACCATCTTAACGAAAGAGCAGCTCACCAAGTGGGTTGATTTACTGAAAAGCGCTGAGCTGATTGCCTTTGATACCGAAACCACCTCGTTGGATTACATGCAAGCTGACATAGTCGGTATGAGCTTTGCGCTGAAAGCTGGTGAAGCGGCTTACTTACCGGTTGCACATGATTACGTTGGTGCGCCAGAACAATTGAGCCTTGCGGATGTAATGGCTGAACTTGCGCCTATTTTGGCCAATGAAAACATTAAAAAAGTAGGGCAAAACCTTAAGTATGATAAATCTGTCCTTGCCCGAGCGGGTTACACGTTAGCAGGCATTGCCTTTGATACCATGTTGGAGTCTTACGTGTTCAACTCTGTGGGCACACGTCATGACATGGACTCACTGGCACTTAAATACTTAGGCCATAAAAACATCAGCTTTGAAGAAATCGCGGGTAAAGGTAAAAACCAACTTACTTTTAACCAAATTGAGCTGGAAAAAGCCGCCCCATACGCTGCAGAAGACGCAGACATCACGTTACGTTTACACCAAGTGTTGTGGCCAAAACTTTCAGCAGAGCCTTCATTAGCATCTGTATTTAATGACATTGAGTTGCCATTGGTGACTGTGCTGTCAGATATGGAGCGTACCGGTGTAATGATAGATGCAGACATGCTGCACGCTCAATCAAGCCAAATTGCCACACGCTTGGCGGAGTTAGAGCAACAAGCCCATGACTTAGCTGGCGAAAGCTTTAATTTAAGCTCTACGAAGCAGTTACAGCACATTTTGTTTGAAAAGCTTGAGCTACCAATCATTAAAAAAACGCCAAAAGGCGCGCCTTCTACTGCAGAAGAAGTGCTGCAAGAGCTTGCCCATGACTACCCACTGCCAAAGCTCATTATTGAGCACCGTGGTTTGTCGAAACTTAAATCTACGTACACGGATAAGTTACCAGGGATGATCAACCCAAGTACGGGTCGTGTACACACTTCGTACCACCAAGCGGTTACCGCCACGGGGCGTTTAAGCTCAACGGATCCAAACTTACAAAATATTCCAATCCGTACAGAGGAAGGCCGCCGTATTCGTGAAGCTTTTATCGCCCCTGAGGGATATAAAATTGTGGCTGCGGATTACAGCCAAATCGAGCTAAGGATCATGGCGCATTTATCTCAGGATAAAGGCCTTTTAAGTGCCTTTGCAGAAGGACGTGACGTACATAGCGCCACTGCATCAGAGGTATTTAATGTGCCGCTTGATGAAGTGACCTCAGACATGCGCCGTAAAGCCAAGGCCGTTAACTTTGGCCTGATTTATGGCATGTCGGCGTTTGGTTTAGCGCGCCAGCTAGATATTCCACGTCATGAAGCGCAGCATTATATGGATACATACTTTGAACGCTTCCCGGGTGTTTTAGAATATATGGAATCAACCCGAGAGCGCGCTTCTGATAAGGGCTATGTTGAAACCTTATTTGGCCGCCGTTTGCACCTGCCAGAGATTAACGCGCGTAACGGTGCACGTCGTAAAGCGGCCGAACGCGCTGCGATTAATGCGCCAATGCAAGGGACCGCAGCTGACATCATCAAAAAAGCCATGCTGCAAGTGCATCAATGGGTGAGTACGCAAGGTGACTCAGTGCGTTTACTGATGCAAGTGCATGATGAATTGGTATTTGAAATAAAAGAAGATGATGTGGCAGCGCATACCCAAACCATTTGCGACATTATGGCAAAAGCCGCCACTTTAGATGTGCCATTAATCGCCGATGCGGACAGCGGTGACAACTGGCAACAAGCACATTAATGCTCAAAAATGCGCAGTGAAACTAAAAAATTAGAGTAATTACTCAAATTTTTTAAAAAACTTAGCGATCGGCTCAAGCCCTTTAATGATAAGGGCTTCGGCGGAGTTGAAGAAACTTTGCAAACGTATGAAAGCTCGTTTTTCATACGATTTAGTGGTACGACCACTTTATTTTGCTAAACCAGTTTGGTACAGTTTCTCCCGTCCTCCTTATAGGACATCCTGTTGATGATGTATCTCTCTTTGAGGATACAGTGTATTGATAGCTTCTCCCCAGATTGCTATGGCGGCTAGATGATTTATCTAGCCGTTTTTTTTTGCCTAACGGTTAACGGTCGCTTTTTACAGGCATAAAAAAACACGCCGTAGCGCGTTTGTTTTCAAGCTTTAATTTATTCTGCTGATGGTGTGTCATCTTCTGGTGCAATGGCAACTTGCGGCCCTAAAAACCAAAGGTCTAAGGTTTTGGCAAGCTCATTTAAGCCGATGCCCTTTAACGACGAAAACGCATGCACTGTGATATCGCCTTCCATCTCACTCAATGCTTTACGTACTTTGAGCACTTCGCTTTTGCGCTTACCTTGTTTGAACTTATCAGCCTTAGTTAACAAGCAAAGCACTGAGATACCACTTTGTGCTGCCCATTCGATAAGCTCTTGATCTAAGTCTTTTAAAGGGTGGCGGATATCCATCAGCACCACTAAGCCCTTTAAGCTTTCACGGCGTTGTAAATATTCACCTAACGACTTTTGCCATTTCTTTTTCATCTCTAATGGCACTTTGGCAAACCCATAACCGGGTAAGTCGATTAAACGGCGAGTGTCATCAAGCGCAAAAGTATTTATAAGCTGGGTACGCCCAGGGGTTTTACTGGTACGAGCTAGCTTTTGATCTGTAAGAGCATTGAGCGCGCTTGATTTTCCGGCATTGGAACGTCCTGCAAACGCCACTTCAATACCAGTATCAGCAGGGAGCTTTGAAATGTCCGGCGCACTTGTGACAAACGTGGCCTTGTTGTATTTAACTCGGGATTTCAGCACGGTGACCTCAATGCATAAATAATGTGTGTTGGTGGCAAAGCTTTTAGTAGGTGACTTAAAAGCAGAACTGCCTCCTTAAAAATAGCGCGCCATTCTATACTATATTTGCTCAAAAGTTGAATGTGTTGCGTACAGTATTGCAACACGCCATGATAAAAGTCAGCTTAAGATAGCCTAAATTGTTGCTTAACCTTATAAATTATAGGTTTAATGTGGTTGCAATAGGTGCTTGCACAAATTTTATCGTGTAGAATGCCAATCAATTATGTGTCGAGTGCACAGGTTTACAAGGTCGAAAACAGAGAATTCAGCATGAAAAAAATAGCTCTATCGTTAACACTTCTTGTTGGTGCGTTGGTAGCAAGCAACGCAAATGCATTTGATGGTGATGCTGACGCAGGTAAAGCCAAATCAGCCACGTGTGCAGCCTGTCACGGCGCAGACGGTAATGCACCTATTACCATGTATCCAAAAATTGCAGGCCAGCATGCCGAGTACATCTACAAGCAGTTGGTCGAGTTTAAACTTGGCATGACATCAGGCGGCAAAGAAGGCCGTATGGATCCTGTGATGAGCGGTATGGCGATGCCATTAAGCGATCAAGACATGAAAGACCTAGCCGCATTCTTTGCCTCACAAAACATGAGCGAAGGTACAACACCTAAAGACGTTGTTGCTACTGCTGGCATGCTTTATAAAGCGGGTGATGCTGAGCGTGATATTCCATCATGTGCTGCTTGTCACGGCCCACGTGGTAACGGTACGTCATTATCTGGGTTCCCTAAAATTGCTTTCCAACACCCTGAGTACATCAAGGCGCAACTTGAAAAGTTCCGCTCTGGTCAGCGCAACAATGACTTAAACGGCATGATGCGTGACATTGCTAAAAAGCTAACGGATGAAGACATCGAAGCGCTTTCGCAATATTTAGGTGGTTTGCACTAAGCAATCACTAAAATTAAAAGAAAGGTCGCAATAGCGGCCTTTTTTAATGCCTAGTAAAAAGTATGGTTTTTGTTAGAATGGGCTAGTCCATTGGGCTGAAGCCCAATGTTTTGAACAGTTTATGCACAATTTGTGTGTTTTTAAATGTAAGAGATATCTCACATTCGCTGTGCGTTATTGT
>JBGTXC010000158.1:0-6753 GCA_041937835.1 Alteromonadaceae bacterium
GAGTTTTACCATCTCGGCAGTGCGTGCATTGGTTTGTATACATTCCCCTTTTACAAAGGTTTTATAAAGTGCTGTGGCAAGCTCTGCCCCTTTTTGGTTTAGCCCACCGATTACTCGGTCGTTTTCAACAAGCTCTCGTACAATTTGCCCTGGCATTACTCGCTCTGGGCAATAAGCTAAGTGAATATCTGCGTCTTCCCCTGCTTGGTGTGGTAATAACAAGTCAGGGCGCTTTTGCGCAATACGTTCACTCACATGATCTGTGGTACCCACGGGCGAGGTAGATTCAAGGATGACTAAATCCCCTTGTTTTAATACCCCTACCATGGCATCTACTGCGGCATCTATGTAGCTTAAATCAGGTTGCGGGATACCCTCTTTAAGCTCTTCTTTAAAAGGGGTGGGTACTGCAATAATAAAGGCATCTGCTGGCTCTACGTGTACATTGGCATGCAAGTAGCCTTGTTGCACAGTGGCTTGCACTATCATGTCTAACTCGGGCTCAACGATATGAATGCGCCCTTTGCTGATGGTTTCTACCGTTGCTGGGTTTAGATCCACGCCACACACCAATTTTTTACGCGATGCAAACATGGCCGCCGTAGGTAACCCTATGTAGCCAAGCCCTATGATTGTTATTTTATTTAAAGCCATGATTAACGTCCTTGTGATTGTATTAACGCATCGCGGATGCGGGTGGATGCTGCCCCGTCGCCATAAGGGTTTTGCGCACGGCTCATGGCGGCGTAATACTCTGGCACATCCAATAAACGTTGAGTGTGTTGTACGATGTCGGTGATGTTGGTACCAACTAATTTAACAGTGCCGGCTTTGACTGCCTCTGGCCGTTCTGTGGTGTCACGCATTACCAATACAGGCTTGCCAAGGGATGGCCCTTCTTCTTGAATGCCACCAGAGTCCGTTAGAATCAACGTACTGCGCTGCATTAAATACACAAAGGGTAAGTAACCTTGGGGCTCAATTAAAAAAATATTTTTAATGCCAAATAAGGCTTGGCGCACTGGCTCACGCACTTTGGGGTTTAAATGCAAGGGGTAGACTATTTGTACCTCAGGATTACGCTTGGCAATAATGGCGATGGCCTCACATATGCGCTCAAACCCCGGACCAAAGCTTTCACGCCGGTGGCCTGTCACTAAGATCATCGGCTTGGTGCGCCCTAAGAACGGGAAGTTAAAAGCAAGGGTGGCTGCTAAGTCTTGGTCTTCATGTATGCGATGAGTGATATGTAATAAGGCATCAATCACTGTGTTACCTGTGATGTGCACAGCGCTTTCATTTAACCCTTCTTTTAATAAATTATGTTTGGCTTGCTGAGTGGGCGCAAAATGCCATTTAGCGAGCACACCTGTGAGTTTGCGATTGGCTTCTTCTGGCCAAGGGGACGTTAAATCCCCCGTTCTTAGCCCTGCTTCAACATGGGCGACTGGGATGTTTTTATAAAATGCCGCCAAGCTTGCTGCAAAGGTGGTTGAGGTATCCCCATGTACTAGAACTGCATCTGGTTTTAAGTCGTCTAATACCTTGGAAAGAGACGCCATAACTAAACTAGTGATGCTGTTTAGGTCAGTGACTTTAGCCATTATGTTTAGGTCAAAATCTGGGGTGATGTTAAATAGCTCAAGCACTTGGTCGAGCATTTCTCTGTGTTGCCCGGTGACGCAAACATGGCTTTCAAAACGCGCGTCCTGCTCGAGTAAAAGAATAAGTGGGGCCATTTTAATGGCTTCAGGGCGAGTGCCAAAAATACTGAGTACTTTCATGCCGCATTCCTTGCGCTAAATCCTAGAGTACTCAAGTTTAGTCAGTAAAGTATGAGGCAGGCGGGTAAATTTACCCTTAAAAATACTGATTTTATTAATCTGCCTACCAATAAAGGTGGGTTTGTAAAGCAAGGCTCAGGCAGCTGTTTACACAGGCACAAAAAAGGGGCTTAAAGCCCCTTTTAAATTAAATGCTGCTAATGGCAGCCACTGCAACCCCTAATTGATAGAGGATTTGCGTTGCTGTGCTCCAAAGCGTGAGGTTATCCATGTGGTCTGAGTCCATAGGTACTACGATTGTATCCCCAGGCTCTAAGCTGTTGTCTTGCGTTACTGCAAACCAACTGCTGGCATTTGGTACCATAACCGCACCATTGGCTTTAATCACGTAAATACGAGACTCGTCCGCGCGCTCTTTTAAGCCACCGCTTAAGGTTAGGTAACCGTCTACATCCACATTAGCGCTGTATAAGTGTGATGTGCTGTAGTTAACCTCACCAATCACGCTGATGGAGTCACGCTTGCTAGGTACAATGAGTTTGTCACCATTTTGTAGTACTAGCTTTTGCTCATCCGCCATAATGCTTGGTAGATCAATGACTAAGCGGCCAATCGCTTCAACGTTTGCTAAGTCTTTCAGTAGCTTGTTGGTTTCATCGTAGCTTAAGCTGCTGCTGGCCACTGACGTTTGAAAGCTCTTATTAGCGATTTCGCGGCGTAAATCATTGGCTAGCTTTTGCAGGTTTTCCTGCTCTTTTTTACGAATGGCTTCACGGGTAAACACAGCCGCATTGTGGGCTGCAAAGTTTGTAAAGCCACCGGCACGCTCAATCACGTCTTTTAAGGTTTCGCCACGTTTAATGGTGTAGATACCAGGGAAACGTACTTCGCCTTGTAAGGTAACACGCACTTCCTCTTGCCAATTTGGCACTGGGAATACGTTGATGACGTCTTTACTTTTAAGTACAAAACTTGGCTGGCTGGCATCGAGCGCGCCTTCAAGGTTAAAGGTTAAGTATTCCACATCAGCAAAGTCTGTTGCGCTTACGCGAGTGATCTCTGCTTTTTCTAAGTAAGCAGATTCTAACAAACCACCGGCTGCCGCAATGGCACCGCGGACATCCGTGTTTTTAGCAAGTGGGTACACACCCGGGAAGCGTACTTGGCCGACGACTTCAACCACCTCTAAGCGGTTGCTAACACTAGCTTGCTGTTTTAGCTTTTGGAAAACCGACTCTAGCAACACTTGGCGGCTAAATAGCGCTAAGTCTTCGCCTTTGATTTGCTCTTCTTTAACGAATGCATCTAAATCTTTAGATTGCTCTAAACGCTGGGCTTCAAGCTCTTTAAATTGCTTGCGCTTTGACGCTTCAACTTTGGCTTTTTCGTCTTCGTTCAGTGCCATTTCTTGAATGGCTTTTGCCTCGGCCTCTTTAGTTTGATAACGACTGAATACAATGATCTCGTCGTTAGCGTTTAAGGTAAGGTTGTGTGCTGCATCACCAGTTAAGGCTTTAGCAAGGCTAAATTGCTCTAGCGTGATGTCCCCTTTAATATTTTTTTCACGGGCAATCAGCGCGTAGTCTAAATCCGCTTGTGGCAGTAAGTCAGCTTTGGCGTTTTTAAGGATGTCCGTGACTTTTAAACCAGCTTGCCATTGGTAATCACCCGGGCGTGCAATCGCACCTACTAAACGTACTGAGCCAACAATTTGTTTTGCAACACTTTGTACGTCAATCACGTCGCCTGAGCGGGGGCTGTAATCCACACTTTGGGCAGCAAAATTGAGTGACACAATGCGTTTTGTGCCATCTTGCTGGTAACGCACTACTGGCACACTTTGCTTGAAGGCCGCGGCTTTAAAACCACCTGCCATAGCAATTAAGTGCTTAGGAGATTCGTTTTGCTTTAACTCGTATATAGCAGGGCGTTTTACTTCACCTTTTACGGTAACTTGCGCACCCACTGGCGGAATAAACACCACATCACCTGGTTGTAGCACTATGTCGTTTGAGCTATCGCCCTTGATCAGTAAGTCGTAAGCATCAAAAGTGGTTACAAGCTGGCCACGGCGTTTAACTTGGATGTTACGGAGTGAGCCAATATCCGAGATACCGCCACTCACAAAAATCGCGTGTGACACGGTTGTTAGCGCAGAAACCGTGTAGCTACCAGGCTGGTAGGCCTCACCTAGCACCATAATACGGATGCTGCGAAGCTTACCCATAGATACAAAAGCTTTAACACCAATGACTTCTTGTTCGATTTTGGCTTTAACGAGCGCTTTTACTTCGGCAAAGGTCATACCGGCAACTTGCACCGGGCTTAAATTAGGAATGGATAAACGGCCTTCGCGGTCTACAACTACATCATAGGCATTGCTTTCTTTACCATAAATATTGATTTGCAGGGCGTCGCCTCGGCCAATCAAGTAGGTATCTGGTACAGCAGCATGCTCAGAGGGCATAAAGGTGGTTGGCTCACCAGCAAACACATCATAACCAAATGGTTTAATTTGAGTCTGCTTTTTAGGCGTTGTTGCCTCATTTGGGGCCGGTGCGTCTACCGAGCGCGGCATAATAGTAGGTGCTTGCTCGGTTTCTTCTTGGCTTGCACTTGAACCTGTAAGCGCAGAAATATCAACCCCATACTGCTTTGCCAAAGCTTGCTGCTGCGCTTTTGGCAGCTTTTTAAACTGGGCAATTTGGGCTGGGCTGGGCGTAAAGGCAGCGGCGTTATTAAATACAAAGCTTGCTAAAGCCACTGCAAGTACTAAAAGACGGTTCACAATCCATTCCTAGTCTTAATTATTTTTCTGGCGTTATTCTACAGCATAGTGAAAATGAAAAAAGGGACTACAGCCCCTTTTTTACTTAAGATTTTCACAATTGTGTAATCTAACAATTAAAAGTTATATACAAGTGTGATGGACGTTTCAGTGTCGGTTTTTTCGCTACCTGCATCTACGTCTGAGTTATTAATTACCGTAAAGCCCACTTTCATTTGCATTGAGCCGTTTATCTTAGTGATTAGCGCGCTTTCTGCTTTGGTTTTGGTGTTGGTGTCACCGTATTCTACTGCCACAGTTTGGGTAAATTTAGCGGCTTCTGAGATCTGCCAACGGTACTTAGCTTTACCTAATGCGATCACTTCGCCTTCGCGTTCGCCAGCCAGCGGCATGCCGTTCTCGTCAAGTTCTGTGCTGTCATCTTGGTATTGGTAAAATTTATAACCAGGACCAATTTCGGCATTAAGGTACATGGTTTCGTTTTCGAACAAACGCTTACCATAACCCAGTGATAAAACGGTTTCGTTGCGATAAGCACCAAAGTAGTCACTGGTGTGCGCGCCGTACACATACAAGTGGCTGTGCTTTTCACCTAAGTCGTAGTTACCTTGGGCTGACGCAAAGTACTTTTCACTGGTACGTTGCTTTTCTTTATCGCCTTGGTCATTTTCGATTTCGTCTTCTTTATAAAGACCATCCACTTTAAATTCGTTGGTCCATTTATCTAGGGTTTGTACCGCAGTAATAGCACCTTTTAAAGTGGTGGTTTCAGTGTTACCACTGGTGACAATAATGCCTAGCTCAGAAGATAGCTCCCACGTTTTAGCCGGTTTGTCTTCTGCCAGTGCTGGGGCACTTGCTAATACGGCGCTGCAGGCTAGAGCAGGTAATGTTTTAACAAAATTCAACTTCATTGGTGTGTCACCTTTACGCTTCTTTATGAAAATGCACATCCATTTGCGGATACGGAATGCCAATTCCATGGTCATCCAATGCAATTTTGATGTTTTCGAGTAATGCCCAGTAAGTGGGCCAGTAATCTTCTGTTTTAACCCAAGGGCGCACGTTAAAGTTAACGCTCGAATCCGCTAAGGCTGCTACGGCAATGGCGTAAGCTGGGTCTTTTAAAATGCGACTTTCGGCTTCTAACACTTGGGTTAGCACTTCACGTGTTTGTTTTAGGTCCGCATCGTAACTCACCCCAATCACTAAGTCGATACGGCGTGTGTCTTCGCGCGAATAATTTGTGATTGAGCTCGACATAATGCTTGAGTTAGGCACTATGATGACCTTGTTATCCGGTGAGCGCAGCTCAGTGTAAAAAATCTCAATGCGCTTTACTGTGCCTGCTTGGCCGCCGGCTTCAATGTAGTCACCTGCGCGAAATGGACGCAGTAAAATAATGAGTACCCCGGAGGCAAAGTTAGACAACGACCCTTGCAGCGCTAAACCAACTGCTAAACCTGCGGCACCTAAAATCGCGATAAAGGAAGTGGTTTCTATGCCAACTTGAGATAGCGCCATTAAAATGGTGGCAGCAAAAACAATGGCATAGGCAATGTTGCCAACAAACGCGCCTACGGCTTTATCGACTTTGCGTTTTTCAAAGGCTTTTTCTGTGGCTTTTTCTGCTACTTTGGCAATGCGGCTACCAATAAAGAAAACCACTAAAGCTGCGATAGCTTGGATGCAATAATGCAGGATGATGTCTGAGTTGTTAGTGAGCCAGGTGATGGCCTGTTCAACGTATTCCATATTGCCCTCTTACTTTTTGGCTCTATCTTACATGAAGAGCTGAATCGAATATTTTGGGCTTAAATCATTGTGAGAGAGCGTTTTTAGTACTCACTCTTAACAAATTTCAGGCCCCAAATAGCTTGGCGATTGTACCAAACCGTATATAAACCTAGCCTTAACATGCTGATTTAACCAGTTTATTTTAAAGTACTTGATGCCTTTATGCTGGGTTTTGCGCTCAAATCACTTTTTGCCTGCTAAACTACAAAAAGTGATGTTTGCCATTACTTGTTTTAAAAGCACGCAAGTAAGATGTAAATCGCGATTTTTTTGCGAAATAGGCTTCACATCACTGCGCGCTTTAGGTATGATGCGCGCCACGTTGAACGGCAGCTCGAGCCACCCGAACACGCACGCGATCCCGCCCACCAGCCGGCCCGCCAG
>JBGTXC010000159.1:0-6751 GCA_041937835.1 Alteromonadaceae bacterium
AAATAACAGGGATGTCGTCTACGCGTTCACTGAGTGCGGGGTTTTCAATTGGGAACACATTTAAGCGATAGAATAAATCTTCTCGAAATTTCCCGTCTTGGATCATGGTTTCTAGATTGCGGTGAGTCGCCGCGATTACGCGCACATCGGCGTTAATGGCTTTAGTACCACCGACGCGCTCATAGGTGCGCTCTTGTAACACACGCAGCAGTTTAACCTGCATTTGCAGCGGCATATCGCCAATTTCATCTAAAAACAGGGTGCCACCTTGGGCAAGTTCAAAGCGCCCTTTACGTGCGGAAATCGCACCAGTAAATGCACCCTTTTCATGACCAAATAATTCGCTTTCGAGTAATTCACCGGGAATGGCGCCACAGTTAACAGGCACAAAAGGTCCACTTTGGCGCTTTGAAAGTAAATGCACATTACGAGCAACCACTTCTTTACCTGTGCCGGACTCACCTAAAATCAGCACGTTGGCATCTGTAGGGGCCACTTGCTCGATTAAAAATTTCACTTGGTGCATGGCGTCGGTGTCGCCAACAAGGCCATCAAACTGACCTTTTTTATGTGCCGCAGCTTGCCCTGGCTTCATCCGCAGGTAGGCTTGGCAGTCGTGGATGAGCTGTAAAGTCACATCATGACGAAACGGCTCACTGATAAGCCCAATCACATTGGGTAAAGCCAGTAACGGCCGCAGGGTTTCACCAATTAATAAAAACGGACACTGAGGATGCGCTTTGATCAGCTCTTCGTGGTTTAGGGTGTTTAACGCCCCTAAAATGACGCTGGCGTTAGGTACCAGCTCACTGGCATACGTTTGCTCAGTCAAGGCGGTGGCTTTTTCGCCCACAAAGTTGAGGCTGCTCGCCAGTGCCGCGGCACGATTGGCATTGGCATCAATAATGGCAATGGGGTTTGCTGTGTCCATTGTTTTACAGATCTTGTTGTTATTTAAACAGATTGTAAAACCCTGAGCGAAAGAAGCAAGGTACAGTGACTGTTTTTTGACAAGAGCGCCAAAAAACAGTCATAAGTATGAGGTTAAAGTAAATTTAGCACGGACTCAGCGCTGCGATTGGCTTGCCCACGCAGCGCAATTTGCGCATCTGAGGTGATTTGCTGGCTCACCCGCTCTGAGGCTATGGCGGCAAAATCCGCATCTTGAATACGGCTACGTGACGCCGCGAGGTTTTCTTCATTGGTAGCAAGGTTTCGCACTGAGCTTTCTAACGCATTTTGAAATGCACCTAGCTCTGCCCGCTCTTGATTTATGGTTCCTAAACTTTGGTCGGCCACATCAATGGCGGCTTGCGCCCCTGCTGCGGTAGAAATATCAATACCAGCAAGCGCTGCCGACACACTGTTACTTTGCAGTTGCACTTGCGCGGTTTGATTGGCATCAGCGCCAATTTGAAACGAGACGTTTTCAGCATTAAATAATGCCGCCCCACCAAACGTAGCATTATTAAAGCCTTCACTAATTTGTGATTGCAGCTGCACTACTTCGTCTTGTAGGGCTTGGCGGTCAGTGTCTGTGAGTGCGCCATTACCCGCTTGAATAGACAACTCCCGAATGCGCTGTGTGGCGTCATTAACGCTACTTAACGTGCCCTCAGCCACTTGTGAGTAAGAAATCCCGTCATTGGCATTACGGATAGCTTGGTTAAACCCCGCTTCTTGGGCAAGAAGCCGGTCTATGATTTGTAAGCCTGCGGCATCATCCGCAGCAGAGTTAACCCGCTTGCCGGATGCAAGTTGCTGATCCAGCCCGTTCAGTGAATTAATGCCAGTTGACTGCCCAATAGGCACATTGGTTGAAATGATCATATTACCCCCATCGTAAAACGATCTTAGATAAAGCATAGCGTGGCATCCGCCAACACGACAGTTTCTGCCATACTCAAAGCACTATTTAACGGTGTATATTTAGCACTGGCACATAACCTGCTTAATAGGCTAGAGTATATAAATCAAGGCGTTAACGCATTAACAGGTGCACTATGTTTAACAATAAATCCATTCTTATTACCGGTGGCACAGGGTCGTTCGGTAAAAAATACGTTAAAACACTACTTGAGCGTTATCAGCCCAAGAAAATTATCATTTTTTCACGTGACGAATTAAAGCAATTTGAAATGCAGCAAGAGTTCAATGAGCCTTGCATGCGTTATTTTATTGGCGATGTGCGTGATAAAGCCCGCTTAACCAAAGCCATGCGCGGTGTGGATTACGTGATCCATGCTGCTGCCCTTAAGCAAGTGCCTGCCGCTGAATACAACCCGATGGAATGTATTAAAACCAATATCAATGGTGCGGAGAATGTGATTGATGCCGCCCTTGATAACGACGTTGAAAAAGTTATCGCTCTTTCAACAGATAAAGCAGCAAGCCCGATTAACTTGTATGGCGCCACAAAATTGGCATCTGATAAGCTTTTTGTTGCGGCAAATAACATCTCAGGGGGCCATAAAACGTCATTTTCTGTCGTGCGTTATGGCAACGTAGTGTGCTCGCGCGGCTCTGTCGTCCCTGTATTTGAACGCTTTATTAATGAAGGCAAAGACCATATTCCAATCACCCACCCTGATATGACGCGCTTTTGGATTAGCCTTCAGCAAGGGGTGGACTTTGTACTGAAAAACTTTGAGCGTATGTATGGCGGCGAAATTTTTGTACCAAAAATCCCATCTATTAAAATCACGGATTTAGCTACTGCCATGGCACCTGACTTGCCGCAAAAAGTCATTGGCATTCGCCCGGGTGAAAAGCTTCATGAAGTAATGTGCCCAGCAGAGTTAAGTTATGACACGTTTGAATTTGACGACCACTTTGTGATTGCACCAGGGATTCAGTTTCACAGTCGCAATAACGACTTTACGCAAAATGCGCTGAATGAAAAAGGCCAAGCTGTTGAGCCAGGTTATGAATATAACTCCCAGAATAACCATGTGTTTTTAACAGTTGAGGAGATTTTAGCGTTTAATCAGCAGGCTGTTATTTAATGAAGTCATACGGGCGTCAAAGTATTTCTGAGGCAGATGTAGCTGCTGTAGTTGCAACTTTAAAGTCAGATTTTTTAACCCAAGGGCCAAAGGTCGCTGAGTTTGAGGCGGCGCTGTGCAAACAAACAAAAGCATCCCATGCCGTTGCAGTAAATAGTGCCACTTCGGCCTTGCACGTAGCCTGCCTAGCACTTGGCATACAAGAAGGGAGCCTCGGCTGGACAGTCTCAAACACCTTTGTTGCATCAGCCAATGCCTTGCGTATGTGTGGTGCTGATGTTGACTTCGTTGATATTGACGCCACCACAGGTAACCTGTGTATCACCGCATTGAAAGCCAAGCTGGCTGCAGCGAAAGCACAAAACATCTTACCTGATGTGGTGATCCCAGTTCACTTTGCAGGGCAAAGCTGTGATATGGCGGCCATTCGTGCTCTAAGTGATACCTATGGTTTTGCCATCATCGAAGACGCTTCGCATGCGCTTGGTGGGCATTATCAAGGTGAGCCTGTTGGTTCATGCCGTTACTCAGACATCAGCGTAGTGAGTTTTCACCCTGTAAAAATGATCACCACAGCGGAAGGTGGTGCGGCGCTCACACAAAATGAGTCGCTTGCCAAAGCAATGCGCGCTTTTGCCTCTCATGGCATTAATCGTGAGGGACCAGAGGGTGAAACCCCTGCGCCATGGCAGTATTATCAACATACTTTAGGGTATAACTACCGCATGCCAGATGTGTTAGCAGCCCTAGGTACAAGCCAAATCAGTCGCCTAGACGATTGGGTTGCACGGCGAAATACCTTAGCAAAGCGCTATGACACTGCGTTTAAAGAATCGCTCATTACGCCTTTAGCCGTTGCTGAAGAGTGTATTTCGAGTTATCACATTTATGTGGTGCGCCTGCCTGCAGCCAAACGCTTAGCGTGTTTTGAACAGCTAAAGAGCAGAGGCATTGGCGTACAAGTGCATTATATTCCTGTGCATTCTCAACCTTATTATCAAGCGCGTGGCAAGTGGCAATTGCCTAATACTCAAGCCTATTATGAAAGCTGTTTAACCTTGCCTCTTTACCCAGAGCTGACTGAGGCTGAGCAAGATGAAATCATTGCCATCTTGCAGGAGGTGATTGCATCACTATGAAGCTAGCCATTATTCCTGCACGAGGCGGTTCAAAGCGCATACCTAAAAAGAACATTCGGGATTTTGCCGGCAAGCCTATGATTGCGCATGCCATTGAAACCGCCTTTGCAAGTGGCTGCTTTGATGACGTGCTTGTTTCTACGGATTGTGATGAGATTGCCCAGATTGCCAAACAATATGGTGCCAAAGTCCCATTTAAACGCCCAAACGAACTCGCCGATGACTTTGCCACCACCTTAGATGTGATGGCGCATGCGGCCCTTTGGTGCCAAAGCAATTACCATGATGTCAGCCATTTATGCTGCATTTATGCCACCAGCCCGTTACTTAAACCTGACTTTTTACAACAAGCTCAACAACTCCTTGAGCAACACCAAAGTGATTATGTGTTTGCCGCATGTGAATATGACTTTGCGATCCAACGGGGCTTTACCCTCTCGAATTCTGGGCAAGTCGCCATGATGTACCCAGAGCACATGCTAACGCGCTCACAAGATTTAACGCCTGCGTATCATGATGCGGGGCAGTTTTACTTTGCGCCCATCGCCTCTTTTTTAGAAAAGCGCCCAATTTTTTCAGCAGCCTCGACTCCGCTTGTGCTGCCAAGACGTTATTGCCAAGACATAGACACAGAAGAAGATTGGCAGTTTGCTCGGCTCCTATTTGACCATTTATCATGAAGTGTGTTTTTCGGCTTGATTCTTCCCATGTCATAGGCACAGGGCATGCCATGCGCTGCTTACAGCTTGCCAAAGCTATGAGTTATCTAGGCTGGCAATGCGTGTTTGTTTGCCGCTCTTGGCCAGGCGATGTCACTGAGCGCATTATTTCAGCAGGCTTTACCTACCATACGTTACCACCACTTGAACAAACGCAAGAGAATGACGATTACGCCTCTTGGCTTGGCGCCGAATGGCAAGAAGATGCCCTGTTGTTTAGTCAATATGCTGAAGATGCTGATTGGGTCATTGTGGATCACTATGGCATTTCAGCTCATTGGGAACTGGAAGTGAAAAAACGTACCAGCGCCCGCATCATGGCGATTGATGATATAAAGCGCAGCCATGAGTGCCATCTTTTGCTTGATAGCAGCCCGCTTGCCAGTAAAGAGGATTACCCGCACTTACCTAACGACTGCCTTACCTGTTTTGGTACTCAGTATGCCCTAATTAACCCCGCGTTTAGCGCAAAAGCGCCACTCGCCGTGGTGCCTAAACAGCATACTGTACTGGTGTTTATGGGAGGTAGCGACCCAAGGGGCATTACATTCAAGATTTTAAAGGTACTTAGCCAAACAGAAACAGGGTTTCATTTTAATGTGATTTTGAATCCGCAAAATGACTCTTACGCTGATGTGAGTGCGCTTTGCTATGAAAACTCCGCGTTTACCTTATTTGATTTTGTCGAAGACATGCCGCGCTTTTTACACACACATACGTTAGCCATAGGCACGCCCGGAGGCGCGTCTTTAGAGCGATTGTGTGCCGGTATTCCCAGTGTGCTCATCGCAATTGCGGATAATCAAATTGATAACTTTAACGCCTTAAAAGACTCAAGCGCCGTGGCACCTGTTACGCTAAACCGCCTTAACACAGACTTAGTGCCTGCCCTTACTGGGTTAACACACGATTACTTAAGCCGCCAAAAGGCTGCGCGTGATTTATGTGATGGCAAAGGCATTGCCCGAGTGATTGACCATTTAAAACAGCATGCGCCTTCAACACCTGTAACCTTAAGAGCGGCGAATCATAAAGACATAAAACAAGTTTACGAATGGCAATGTTTGCCAGAAACCCGCCGCTATGCGCTTACACAAGACACGCCCTCATGGCCATCGCATCACGCTTGGATGACAAAAAAGTTAGTCCAAACTGAGGATTACTTTTATATCGTGATGCTAAGCCAAGAGGCGCAAAAAAACACCGTCGGTGTGGTGCGATTAGATAAGCAGCCACAAGGGCATTACCTTGTTTCTATTTTTATTGATCCGACTTTTTTTGGCCAAGGTATCGCGCTAAAAGCACTGGTGCAATTAAGGCAATTACACCCAGATGCCATAATTCATGCGCAAGTTTTAAAAGAAAACATTGCTTCACAAAAGCTCTTTGAAAAAGCTGGCTATCAACGTATATCTGACGAATATTTTACGCAAACTCCATTAGGTGCCCCTGATGACACACGAAATTAGCATCAATGGCCGCAAAATTGGCCCAAACCACCCGCCTTACATCATTGCTGAAATGTCTGCCAATCATAATGGCAAGATAGAAAATGCATTTAAAATCATTGAAATGGCAAAACGCTGCGGGGCTGATGCGGTAAAAATTCAAACCTACACTGCAGATACCATTACCTTAGACTGTGATAAGCCCGAATTTATGATCCAAGGTGGCTTATGGGATGGCAAGCGCTTATATGATTTATATCAAGAGGCGTCATTACCTTGGGATTGGCACTCAGCTTTGTTTGCCAAAGCCAAAGAGGTGGGCATCACCCTATTTAGTTCCCCGTTTGATTTTACAGCCGTTGAGTTACTTGAAGACCTCAATGCGCCCGCTTACAAAATTGCGTCTTTTGAAGCGATAGATTTACCGCTGATCAAAAAAG